>JAKPAB010000122.1 GCA_029779695.1 Bacillota bacterium
GTGAGTATATGAAGATGCAAAGGAGGTTTTCATGTATGTTTAAATCAAAGCTTATTAAGAAAGGTGTTTATATTTTCTTTTTGGTCATGTTTTTATTCGTATTGACAACAAGTACAGTCTTTTGTAGTTCCAATAGATATGTTAATTTGTTAGGAAATGAAGGTTTTACAACAGAGTTGTCTAAAAATCAGCCTGATGAAAGTGGATATCTTGATAGTGAAAACAGTTGGTCACTGTTCTTAAATCATGGGGAAGGGTTGGCGGAAGCTATAATTAGTAACGAAATTCTGAAAGTCATTGTGACTGATCATGGACCAAATCAATGGTCTGTTCAATTACTGCAATCACCAGTCACGATTGAGAGAGGAGGTAAGTATAAAATAACCTTTGATGCCAAAGCAGAAGGCATGCAATCTTTAATGATTAAAGTAGGTGGAATAGCATCAAGAGGTTGGACAGCATATTCACAAAAACAATTTGACTTATCTCCACAATGGCGAAGCTATGAAATGGATTTTACAATGTATCAAGGTACTGATGAAAATGCTCGTTTTGAGTTTTGGTTTTTGAATAACGGAGTGTATTACATAGATAATGTGAAATTAGTGAAAATAGGTGAAGAATTCCTGCCAGAGGAAGGCTGGTTAACAGAAGAGGATGAAGACAAAGTGGAAAACTGGGTATTAGTTTGGGAAGAGAATTTTGATAGTATAAACCCTGATATCTGGACTTTTGAGATTGGAAGTCCTGATTGGGATGGAGATGGAGTGCCTGATCGTTGGGGTAACAATGAACTACAGTATTATACAGATAGAAATGCTTACATAAAAGATGGAAAACTAGTCATTACAGCTAAAGAAGAAACAGTTTATGATATGAATACAAGATTTGATTATACTTCAAGCAGAATGATCACAAAAGGTAAGTATGAAGTGCAATATGGAAGGATGGAAATTCGAGCTAAATTACCAATTGGTCAAGGTATTTGGCCAGCTATCTGGATGTTAGGCAACGATATAGATTTCAATACATGGCCAGCATGCGGTGAAATAGATATAATGGAATATTTGGGGCATCAGCCTAATATCGTTTACGGAACTGTTCACGGTCCTATTTCAGGTGGACCTGGTGTAGGGTCTTATTATACCTTGGAAGAAGGGACTTTTCATGATGATTTCCATGTTTTTGCGATGGAGTGGGATGATGACGAAATAGAATTGTATGTTGATGATGATTTGTATCTTGTAGTTAATAAATATGAGATGGGTGAAGCAGATTGGGTATTCGATCATCCATTTTTCTTCATTCTTAATGTTGCTGTTGGCGGTAATTGGCCTGGTTATCCTGATGAAACCACAGTTTTCCCACAAATAATGGAGGTAGATTACATTAGGGTCTATGAAGACACCGATTCAAGAACTATTTCTGGACTGGAAGTCTGGGATTGTGAATATGAAAAGATGATCAAAGAAAAGAGAGGATCTATTACATATACTGAAGGAGAAGTAGTAAATGGAAACTTTGAAAGAGATATTGTAAACAAGCAGGAAGAATCCCCTGATGATTGGTACATCTGGGTTGGAGAAGGTGGAAAGGCTTCAGGAAAAGTTGTTAACGGAGAATTTAGAATGGATGTTGAAGAGCTGGGAAATCAAACATGGTCTATTCAACTAGCACAATTTATTAAGCTAGTAGCAGGAGATTATGTTCTTTCTTTCAAGGCTCGTGCTGATGTTCCAAGGGATATTCTTGTTTTGGTTCAACATGAAGGAGGAAGTTGGACTGTTTATGGTGAAAAGTATGCTGAATTAACCGAAGAAATGCAAGAGTTTACTGTAAATGTTTCACTTCCTGAAGATGATATTCCTAAACTTTCTTTTAATTTTGGAAAGACTCCAAAAGGTGTGCCAACTACTGTGTATATAGACGATGTATATATAAGACCAGCAGACTAAAGTAGACAAAAGCTTTGTAGAGATTGATTTGTGTCATTTTAAAAAATAAATTTTCACAGCTGACATGACAAATTTTGTTTTGGAAGTATTAGCGACTTTAGAAATGAAGATTTTCTAATAATGGAATTTTGAATTTCTAAAGTTAGTAATGTGAATATTGAGAGTATTGAAAGGAGGTTCAAAAATGGTTAAGAGAAAGATCTTTATCTTTATGTTCGTTTTACTTATGTCCTTAAGTTTAGCTAATTCTAATGATACTAAATCAAACCTTGAAGACATGTTTGATTACTCTTATCTTTTAGTTCCTCTTGCGGTTAAACCGTCGGTTGCTGGAACTTTGCGGGTTATAGAACATGAAGGCATAAAAACTATAGGAGATCAAAATGGAAATGTGATTCAACTGAGGGGTATGAGTACTCATGGGTTACAGTGGTATCCAGAAATATTAAACGATAATGCTTTTGCTGCCCTTTCAAACGATTGGGGAGCTAATGTCATTCGATTGGCTATGTATGTTGGTGAAGATGGATACGCAAAAGATCCCACAGTGATGAAAGAAAGGGTAATAAAA
>JAKPAB010000141.1 GCA_029779695.1 Bacillota bacterium
ATTCCATAACACTCTGAATATTGCTCATGCACAGTTATTCCTTTGTTATAAGAACGCTTAATAATTTGATTGCTTAAAATTAAACTTTCTAATACTTTTTGATCTACATCTTTAAAGTGAGGTAGATTTTTTAAGTCTTCAACCATAAAAGCACCTTTTTATTTTTATTATATCAAAAAGAAACTTATGTGTCTATTTAGTTATAAAATATAATGTTAATATGATTACAACGAATAAAAAGGAGGCAATTTATTATGATAGAAAAAGTATTTGAGTTATCTAAGAAAAATGAGAAAGCAGTGGAGAAGGTTGTTTTTGATGAAAACCTACATTATTTGCACATGGTCTTTAATAAGGGTGAGGGGTTGCCTGAACATTTCTCCAACTCTAATGTTTATATGACCGTTATGAAAGGAACTCTGTCTATCGGTCTTGATGAACAAGAAGTTCACGAGTATTCGTATAATACTTTGATAAAGATTCCAGTTAATACAAAAATGAATGTAAAAAATCTTAATGATGATACTCTAGAATTAATTGTTGTAAAATCACCAGCACCAAAGATATAAACAAGATGGAGGAATTATAAATGGATATTTTTACAATCGGCATATGGATTGGAACTTTAATTTTTCTTGGAGTTTCTTTTGCTAAAAATAAGGGAAAGACAAATCAAGCACTTAAAATGGCATTTAATATGGGAAAAGGAATGGCTATAAGTATATTTTCAATCATTTTTGCAATTGGATTAATCCTGACACTACTTCCACCGGCAGATATTGCATCTTTTGTGGAAAAACAGTCAACTGCAATTGCAACAATAGCATCGGCTTTGTTAGGAACAATTACACTAATTCCAGCCTTTATCGCTTTCCCGCTAGTAGGGACACTGGTAGATGCGGGAGTTGGGATAGTTCCTTCCGTGGCATTTTTAACAACTTTAACAATGGTCGGTGTTGTAACCTTCCCTCTTGAGAAAAAGGAATTCGGCGTTAAGTTTACAGCAGTTCGTAACGGACTTAGTTTTCTGTTCGCTATAATTATTGCATATGTAATGGGGGTGATTATATAATGGTCTTAAAAAAAATAAAGGATAATTTGTTCTTTTTTATAATTATTTTGGCATATGCAATTATGACTACCATTAATCCGTCTATGGGGATAGAATCAGTTAAAAACAGTGGCTATTACATTAAGGAAATGCTTATGATTATGCCAGTTATCTTCGTGCTTACTGCGCTTTTAGATATGTGGGTTTCAAAAGAAAAAATAATGAAATTTCTAGGTAAGGACGCCAAAGCCAAAGGTGTTTTTCTAGCTTTTGTAATTGGAAGTATTTCAGCAGGCCCAATATATGCGGCATTTCCAATGTGCGTTATGCTTCACAAAAAAGGTGCATCAATTAGAAACATCATTATTATTTTAAGTTCTTGGGCAGTCATTAAGGTTCCAATGCTTTTAAATGAAGCAAAGTTTCTAGGCCCTAAGTTTATGGTTATTCGTTGGATATTAACTGTTGTGGCAATTATCATTTTTTCGTGGATTGCAGACAAGATAATAAAGGATAAGGATTTGCCAAGCGAGGAAACATCACAAGTAGGATTAATAATTAATAAAGGTGCTTGCATGGGTTGCACTTTGTGTACTAAGAATTATCCAGAACTCTTTGAAATAAAGAGTAAAAAGGCAGTCATTAAGGCACATGATGCAACTACAATAGATAAGGAAAAACTTCAAACTACAATAAATGCTTGTCCTGTTAAAGCTATAGAATATATAGAAGATTAACGATGCTAATTTTGTGTCACAATTAAAATATAACACCCTGTAGGCTATAAGAGTCTATGGGGTGTTTTTTACTAAATCAGTTTACTTTTTAATTGAAATGAGAAACTTAATCAATCAAAAAGTGAAGCTTTGCAATTGAGTTATAGCATATTTTTAAAATAAAATTTAAAGAGTTATTGACATATGCCATTAACAGAGGTATACTAATGATAGTAAATGGCATATGTCATAAACTACAAGGAGGTGAATGGTATGCCTAGAAGAGATGGAACTGGCCCAATGGGTGCTGGAACAATGACTGGACACGGTTTAGGCTTTTGCACAGGGAAAAATGCAGTCAAGCGTGGTGCTGGACTTGGATTAGGTCTTGGATTTGCTTGCAGACGAGGTTTTGGTAGTGGATTTGGGAGAGGTTTAGCAATAAATCAATATGCGACAAAAACACATAAAGACTTCCTTCAAGAACAAAAAGAATTACTGCAAAGCCGAATCGAAGTCATTGATAAACAATTAAAGTACCTGTAACGGGTATTAGAGGTAACTGGAGGACGCTCTGGTTATTTCTGATTAGAAATGGGGTGATAGATTATGCCAAGACCAATGAAATGGAGAAAAGTTTGTTGTCTGCCAGAAAGTAATAAATTTGGCCCTCTTGATTCAGTGTTGGACGATCAAGATCATGTAAACATGACAGTTGATGAATATGAAACAATAAGGCTTATAGATTTGGAGGGTTTTACTCAGGAAGAGTGTGCAAAACAAATGAATATTGCCCGTGCTACCGTTCAGGGAATATATGTAGAAGCCAGAAGAAAGTTAGCTGAATTATTGGTGAATGGTAAAGTGTTAATAATTGAGGGAGGCGAATACCGTCTTTGTGATGGATCGGGAAATGGATGTGGCCGAGGCTGTCATAGGCATGGACGTGGCAGATTCTTTACAGATAATGAGAATCGAGGTGACTAATTATATATTCCGAAAAAGTAATTGAACATTTTATGTGCCCTCAAAATGCTCATAGCATGCCAGATGCTGACGCTGAAGGAAGTTTTGGAGACCCTTCGTGCGGAGATTATCTTACCGTTTATATAAAGGTGAAAGACAATCATATAGATGACATAAGTTATATTGTGTTTGGCTGCAGTGCATCAATTGCAACGTCCAGTATGACATCGGTGATGGCAAAAGGAAAAGGCCTGGATGAAGCATTAAGAATTACAGAAGAGGATATAATCGAAGCTCTAGATGGGCTTCCTGAAAGCAAGGTTCATTGCTCAAATTTAGGAGTAAGTGCATTGCGCAATGCAATCAATAATTATTTAGTAGTTAAAAGAATGGAGGATTCTTATGAAAATAGCAATTCCGGTAGATGAGAAAAGTGTGGATTCAAACGTATGTGTATCCTTTGGACGCACTCCCTATTTCCTTATTTATGATGTAGATACTAAGGAAAGTGTATTTCTTGATAACAGTGCAGCAGCAAGTACAGGTGGTGCAGGGATTAAGGCTGCACAGACGATAGTAGATAATAAAGCAAATGTCTTGCTTACTCCTCGTTGCGGGGAAAATGCTGCTGAAGTGCTCAAATCTGCTGATATTGAAATATTTAAAACGACATCCGCATCAGTAAAGGATAATATTGATGCTTTCATCGATGGAAAACTTCCTTTGCTAGATGAAATTCATGCCGGATTTCATGGGCACGGAGGCAATTAATATGAGAATAGCTGTGCTAAGCGGCAAGGGCGGCACAGGAAAAACACTGGTATCGGTAAATTTAGCTGCGGTAGCAAAAATATCAACATATATAGATTGTGATGTTGAAGAGCCAAATGGGCATCTATTCTTTAAACCCGAAGATGTCCAAGAGGAAGAAATATCAGTAAAAATTCCAAAGGTGAATAATGAGCTATGCAATGGATGTCGAAAATGCATAGATTTTTGTAAATTCAATGCTCTTGCCTATATTAAAGATAAACTGATTGTTTTCGAAGAGGTTTGTCACTCCTGTGGCGGTTGTATTATGCTTTGCCCTGAAAAGGCACTGACAGAGAGAGAAAAGGTTATTGGGAAAGTTCAAAAAGGAACTTCCGATCAGGTAACGGTATACACAGGAATATTAAATACTGGTGAAGCTTCGGGTATCCCTATTATTAAAAAGTTGCTTGCTGAGAATAAACCTGAAGCAGATAAACTGACCTTTATTGACTGTCCTCCTGGAAGTGCCTGTATTGTAATGGAAAGTATTAAGGATGCAGACTATTGTATATTGGTAGCTGAACCTACGTTATTTGGTGTTCATAACCTTAATATGGTATACGAGTTGGTCAAGTTATTCAATAAGCCGTTTGGTGTAGTTCTAAACAAGTGTATAGAAGGTGAAAATCCAGCTGAAAATTTCTGTATAGAAAAAAACATTAAAATTTTAGATCAGATCCCATTTGATAATGAACTTGGAATATTGAATTCAAATGCAGAAATTGCCGTGAGGGAAAATGAAAAATATCAGGCTTTATTTTCTTCTCTGTTAGAAACAGTGAAAAAGGAGGTGCAACATGAAACAACTTCTTATTCTTAGTGGAAAAGGCGGTACTGGGAAAACTACTATAGCCAGTGCTTTTATCAAGCTTGCAAACGCTAAGTCTTATGCGGATTGTGATGTAGATGCACCTAACCTACACCTTATAACAGAACAAAGCTCTCAACCAATGAAAACAGATTATTATGGTTTACCAAAAGCGGAGATAAATCCAGAACTGTGCATCAAATGTGATAAGTGTAGACAAAACTGCAGATTTGATTCTATTTCAGTAGATAAGAAATATAAAGTAGATCCTTTTGCATGTGAAGGCTGTGGAGTTTGCAAAGCTGTTTGTCCAGTAGAAGCTATATCTTTAAAACCGGCTGTAGCTGGTGAGTTGATGTTATATGCAAATGAAGGAGAAGTTTTTTCTACAGCACAGCTGAAAATGGGTAGTGGCACTTCAGGAATGCTGGTCACAGAGGTTAAAAAACAGATGAAGTCGGAGATAGTTAATGCCAATCTTGCAATTATTGACGGTTCTCCAGGCATAGGCTGTCCTGTAATAGCATCACTTAGCGGTGTGGACATGGTTTTGATAGTGGCCGAACCGTCCATATCTGGCATTAGTGATTTGGAGCGAATCATAAAAACAGCGGCGAAATTCGGAACTATGACAGTAATATGTATAAACAAATTTGATACCAACGTAGAAAACACAAAAAAGATAGAAGCGCTATGTAAAAAACAAAGGCTGACTTTTATGGGTAGAATACCTTTTGATTCGAATGCAGTAAAAGCGATTAATAATGGCCGAACCATTGTAGACATAGATTGTGCATCGGGTGCAGCAGTAAAAGCAGTTTACAATAAGACAATGAAATTACTTTTTGAAGAAGGTGGTGGGCTAAGGTCATGATTATCAAAACATTAGTGGAAAACACATCGATATCGAAAGACTTCGGTAACGAACATGGTCTTAGTCTGTATATTGAAACAAATGCACTTAAAATTTTATTTGATGTTGGAGCAAGTGAATTGTTTCTTAAAAATGCTGAAAAACTTGGCGTCAATATCACTGACGTTGATTTTCTTGTAATTTCACATGGGCACTATGACCACGGTGGTGGATTAAAAACCTTTTTTAAAGAAAATACAAAAGCAGAGGTGTATTTACACCATCTTGCTTTCGAAAAACATTATGCTATCCGTCCAAATGACAAATTAGATTTTATCGGTCTTGATGATGAGCTGAAACAAAATAAGCAAATTGCACTTACGTCAGACCAATTCTATATCAGTAATGGAATCCAGGTATTCTCGAATGTTGTTCAAAGAGAGACTCAACCGAAATCAAATCGTGGTTTGCTAACTGAGCAAAATGAACGAATGATAGATGATACTTTTGCACATGAACAGAATCTCATCATAGAGGAAGATGGAAAGACCCTTCTAGTTACAGGCTGTGCTCATAATGGTATCATAAATATACTTGAACATTTTCAAGAAATAAAAGGTCGTATGCCTGATTATGTAATAGGCGGATTTCATCTTTCCAGTCGCTCTGGTGGCAATGAGGACTCTGATATGATAGATAGAATTGGTAAATATCTAATGGCTACAAAAGCAAAGTTTTATACCTGCCATTGTACAGGTATAGAAGCCTATGAAAGGCTGAGATCTGTTATGGGTGATAATATTGATTATTTATCAACAGGCAGTGAAATAACAATCTAAAATAAAGGAGCTAAATTATGAGCGAAAATTGTAATCAAAACTGCAACAGTTGTTCAGAGGACTGTGCAGAAAGAAAAGAACAAAAAACTGATTTCTCCGAGAAGTTGCATGAGATGAGTAGCATCAAAAAAGTAATAGGTGTTGTCAGTGGGAAAGGAGGAGTAGGAAAGTCACTTGTTACTTCGATGCTCGCTGTTACCATGAATAGAATGGGTTATCATACTGCCATTCTTGATGCAGATATTACAGGACCTTCTATTCCAAAGGCATTCGGAATTCGGGGAAAAGCCACTGGTAGCGAATTTGGCCTATTCCCTGTTAAAACAAAGACTGGCATTGATATTATGTCTGTTAATTTACTTTTAGAAAACGATACTGATCCTGTTGTATGGAGAGGACCAATAATTGCTGGTACAGTTAAACAGTTCTGGACTGATGTTATCTGGAGTGATGTAGATTTTATGTTCATCGATATGCCACCAGGAACCGGCGATGTTCCCCTTACAGTATTTCAATCTATTGCTGTTGATGGGATTATTGTCGTAACCTCTCCACAAGAACTGGTATCCATGATTGTATCTAAAGCCGTCAAGATGGCAGAAATGATGAATATCCCAATCATTGGTTTGGTAGAAAATATGTCTTATTTTAAATGCCCTGATAACGACAAGGAGTATCAGATATTTGGCGAAAGCCACATTGAAGAAATTGCTGAAAAACATAATTTAAAGGTTCTTGCTAAACTACCTATTGATCCGAAAATTTCAGCTGCCTGTGACAAGGGTATGATAGAGCTTTTCGATGGCAATTGGCTTGATAGTACATCAAAATTACTAGAGGAAAGACTTGAGGAAAATTATAAGTGAGTAAACATTCAACAATAGCAAAAGAATTATTCACAAAAGGATACAATTGCTCTCAATCGGTAGTTTTAGCCTTTTGTGATGAAATAGGACTTGACTCAGAAACAGCACTGAAAATTTCTTCTTCATTTGGTGGTGGAATGGGAAGACTACGAGAGGTATGTGGAGCAGTCAGTGGAATGTTCATAGTTGCAGGAATGCTAGATGGGTATTCAAATCCTTTAGATAGAGTTGCCAAAACTGAGCATTACAGGCTGATTCAGTCACTTGCAATGAATTTTAAGGATGAAAACCGATCAATCATTTGCAGAGAGCTTTTAGGTTTATCTGTTGATAGACAAAGTCACATACCAGAAGAAAGAAACGAAGAGTATTATAAAAAACGTCCCTGTGCAGAACTTGTTGAGCATGCAGCAAAAATATTAGATGAATATATTCAAAATAGAAAATTGGAGGAAAAAATAATGATGAAAATAGCAGTAGCAAGTGAAAAGGAAATGGTAACAGAGCATTTTGGGCATTGCGAAGGGTTTATGATTTTTGACACCGAAAATAATCAAATTGTCAAAAGTGAAACCATTGCTAACCCCGGACATAAACCTGGATTCCTGCCTAATTTTCTTGCCGATCATGGTGTAAATGTCATCATCAGCGGTGGTATGGGCGGAGGTGCAGTTGAGATTTTTAATGAAAGGAACATCGAGGTTATTGTTGGAGCAAAAGGTAATGCCAAAGCAGCAGTAGAAGCATACTTGGAAGGCTCTTTAAAGTCGACTGGTTCTGTTTGCCATGAACATCAGCATCATGATGAATGCGGCGAATAAAATATCATATTTATATTGTGAAATAGTGCTTGTATAAAGTATAATAGGTGCAAGTACTATTTTTGCTTATAGAGCAACCTTGTAGGTATGTTTCCAAAAACAGATAAAATACCGTGGATATGTTTCCGTGAACGAGCAGGTACTAAAAATACCGATATGACATTCATTCAACTCGTGCCAAAGAGCGTCCCTGCTTGTAGTCCTGAAAGTAAGAGTCTAAATAAAAGGTTGGAGCTAAATTGTACTTCATGTCAGTAATTGTAAGTCCAAGAAGAGTTAAGCCGTTATTTTTCATATGTGGAGCCAATGAAATATTGCAGTACGGATATGCTCGCTCTATTGCACGTTTTACCACAGTAGAAAATCCTTTCATTGTGCTTAATTCTCCAATTGTAAAGATATAGCTATCAGATGAATTGCTATGGATATGCTCACTCATAAATTTTACTCCTCTGTAATAGTATCATGTGCAAAAAGATCCATTTGTTCAGTACGGGATTCTGGAGTCTGGCTGTCCTCATCGATTGGGTCTTCCAATGAGTTGGCAGTTCCTTTTTTCGAATAGAGCTTATTGAATTTCAATGCATCTTTCTGTGTCTTTTTGTTATAGATAATTAACATAGCTTCGGAATAGCCCAAAGATCCGTTACGTCGATCTTTTGCAGTACGGCTGATTTCTTTACAGGAAACTCTGCTTAATTTTTCTTTGAAATATTCGTCTTTTAGCTCATTTCCGTAGCAGTGAACTAATCGGGATACCCCATTGAGCATATTGGCAGAGAAGGATTGTGGAACACCCTCCCAGGTTCCAACAATGAGTCCAAGTGTTCTTTCCAGATTTGAAAGACCATATTTTTCATGAATATTTTCAAGAGTGGCAATCGCACATATTCCACCGGGCTGAGGACGGCTGGTAACAAACAGCCCAAAATCTTCCACCAGAGTCTTTATCAGAATCTGTGAATCATTTCCGGCTTCAATGTTTGCCATAAATATTTCATATGCAGCAAGTGGTTTGGTGTATTTCATCTGATTGGCAAAAATGTCAGCTTCCTGTGTATACTCCAATTCATCGTATATCATGCACCATACAGGCGTTTCTCTTGACCCAGAGACCAGAGCGACGATTTCAATGGTATGCTGACCATTGAAAACATAGTTAATCCCTTCACGTCTGCTGACCTTTACCGGATTAATCTGGCATAAATCAAAGTTTTTTGCTGCTTTATGTACATGTTTGACAGATACGTTTCTCTGGTAATCTTGGTTGGAAACAAGATTTTTGATTGGTATGAGCTCGAATTTTACCTGTGGAACGTATTGGGTATAATCGATCTCATTCGTTTCTTCATTCATTGAGTTCCTCCTCAATTGTTGTATGTAAGTTATCAATATTGGTCTTTAGTTGATACAGCTCATGGTCAAGTTTTTTTAGTATTTCATGAGATGCTTCTGAAAATTTCCCGATTGTCTTTAATCTTGTAAGTGAATGACTCCACATGGGGAGGGTCAGAGCAAGGCTTGAAAATTCTGCATCCGGATCATATTGTGGCATCCGCTTTATTTCGACCTCATGTTTCTTGCGCCCTCGTTTCTTTTTGTTCTCATTTATCACTTCTGTCTGTTTTTTGATTTCTTCCAGCAGGACAGTATCGCGAAGCTTGTGGTTGAGATTTTTCCATATGGTATTAATTTGCAATGGCGTAAGTTCGCTTAATTTAGCTATGTTTGTCATAGAAAGAGTCATCGTTCTATTCAATAATTCTGTTGCTATGGAAGGAGCTTTGTTATAAATCTGATCTATGGAAGCAGCATATGTTGTATATGTGTAAACAGTATCTTGTGAAATCTTGATATCTTTTAGTAAGAGTTGGGTTCTCCAACGATATAAAACGAAACGATGTTTTGCACTTTTTTCTTCTTCTGTGGGTTCACCGGCAGTAAAGTGGTAGCCTTCTTTTACAAGTGCATGTTGCGCAATTCCCAGTTTACCAATCAGGTATTTTTTTCTGGATACTGTTAAGTGTGGAGATTTCAGTTCACGTAAGCATATCTCGGATATGACTTCATTTTTTGAAAAGAAGTCCTGCTTATTATAGCGAAAAGGGATACCTGTATCATGGCATATTTTATAGGTGTCTATTCCATCAACGATGATTCTATTCCATGTGATTATCGTTGTCTGCAATCCTTCATAGGTAAGCTGATGTTTAATCTCTGTAAGCTCTTCTTTGGTTCTGGGAACAAATAGGCGTGATAATTCATTATCTATGATAAGAGTATAAAGTTGCTTACTGTCCATTTATATAAGTTCTCCTTCTTGGAATACGTTCATCTCTTTCATATGAAAGACAGCCAGATTTTCTTGTTCGATAAAATGTCCCTGAATATAGTACTTTTGATGATCGTTTTCCTTCATTAGTGTATTCACTATCGATTTGATGAGTACTTTACTATAGAATTCACAACAGTGTGTATCCTTAATGATTTCCCACTTTATACGTTCGGACCGGTAATCACTTTCGTTACAGCTTTTTATGGCAATGGTTGCACTTCGTGGATTAATCATAATCTGAATAAAATTAGGGTTCTTCAACAGGCGAAGCGTATTGCGATGTATACGTATTAGATTGTTCTGCGGGTCCAGCACCAGCGATGGCTGGTTCTGTCGAATTAATTGTAAGTTGTTCATAGTTTTCAACATTCTCAGTTACCTCACTTTCTGACGGTGCGTTGGTATCGGATTCAATCTGCTTTTTAGGCGTATTGTCTTTCTCAAGACCGAATATGGTATATCCCTTAAATGTGTTAATCTGCATTTTGGATTTATGCTCATCCACAGGGAGACCAAATTGGGTTTTCCAGTCCTCAGGATAAGAAGGAATTCTTGAAGCAGTACTACTTCCGTCATTCTTGATGTTTCTTTTATACATCTCCGCATCTTCGAGATTAAAGACAAAGAGCATATCATTCCCGGAGCGAATGAGTTTGCCCAGTAGCTTATAACGATGAGAATTGCTCCAATTCATTAATGCCATTACCTTTGCAAAAAACACCGGACATGTGATTTGTTTTGGGGTTCTTTTCGCAGTAGCAGAACACCATCTGAAGGCATCCTTTTCATCTTCACTACAAGGTCTGACTGCAAGTTTTTTGTCGTCCGGGTTAACAAGGATTTGAATATATTCAAACTCAGGAAGCTTTTTTATACAGGCAGTATTCACTGATACACGATTGTTATTTAGGGTAAAAGAGGGTTCATAGGTGTGTGCAAAAAATTCACCTCGAACAACTTGGAATCCTTCGTAACTGAAATCCTGATCCTCATAAACTTCCATGCCTGATGATGAATTATCATTACTCATTGTAAACCTCCTGTTTTATATCTTTTATAATGCTTTTGATTCCATGAGCAATTTCAGAGGGGCTGGTTAGTGATAATGGCTCGGGAACATATGTAGTAGCTGAAATCTGTGTGTTCCATTCAGATGCTTCCTTAAATGGAATGATTTCAGCGGTACTGTTTTGTTGATAATATTTGGAGCCGAAATTGTCGGACCATTCCTCCGGATAAGCAACAAAATTATTGTTTGCGGATAAAGGAGCTATATCATCGTCAAAAACCGGCACAGTAGTATCTGAATCAGTTTCACTTTCTTCGAGGGTTGAATTGGGAATTAAGATTTCCATTTCCTGCAGGTTGAAAATTAAAATCTCCTCATTTCCCTTTTTGCGTTTTACCCCGGATATCCTGTATTTACATTGTATATCCCAACCAAACAGTGCATATAGGTTTGGCAGAAAAGCTGAACCGGCAATCGGTCTTGTATATTTTTTCTCGTTTTTCATTTTTGCCCATTGAACAGCGTTCCTATTATCGGGTGTAGTGGGTCTGACAACAAATAAAAAGGAATCAGGCTGCACTAACATTTCAATAAAGAGTGAATCCAATTTCTTTAGACTCTCGGAGCTAAAGGTTATTTTATTGGGGCTAAAAGTCAGGGTGACCTTCTTTGTGGAAGTGACAAACTGCGAACGCACCACTTCGAAATCTGACAAGTCAAAGTCACCGTCGTTGACACTAATATGATTTTCGTATTTTTCAAAGTCTTTCGTTATCACGCTGGCAGAAGCATTGATGTAATCATCTGCCTTAAATCCAGCCCATCTGGGATTGACGGAAACATATCCCTTTAATGCACCATCTGGAATAACCAGTAGTTCCGGAAGAAATCCTTTGTGTTTGTATCTGGCATTTCGAATCATTCTCTGAACAGCAATATAATCATCACGAGAGATGATAGCTTCGTGATGATTTTGCTGTACATATTGGTTTCGGTTCTGTTTGTTCTTCTTTGATTTGTGATCCAAATAGTTTGGAGTCCATGTTTTCCGGGAGAGGACATCTCCGCAATGCCGTTCATTTTGTAAAACGCCCAGAACACTGGAAGAAGACCATGTTGTATTACCCAGTTTTGTCTCTCTCTTTAACTCTGTTAGAATATTGGCAATTTTGGAAGTGCTATATCCATAAAGATACATAAAGAAGATAAGCCGGACAGTTTTAGCTTCATCTTCGTTAACCACCAGATTGCCATCTTCGTCGTGGTCGTATCCCAGAAGAACAGGTGTAAGAAAAATACCCCTGCCAAAGCGCATCTCTATAGATGCATTCATTATTTCTGACTTTGTATGGCTTTCTTCTTGTGCAAGAGTGGAAATAAAGGAAAGACTCATTTCACTATTATCGTTCAGAGTGAAAATATTCTCAGTTTCAAAGAAAATACCTATTGGAGGATTCATGGCTTTGAGTGCTCTTGCGTATCCAATACAATCCAAAACATTTCTGGCAAATCTTGATACACTCTTTGTGATAATCATATCAATCTTCCCTGCTTTACAATCTTCAATCATTCGTAGGAAAGAGTCTCTATGTTGGAGAGAAGTCCCTGAGATACCTTCATCTGCATAAATCTCAACAAGCTTCCAGCCCGGATGTCTGTTTACAAGGTCATGGTAATGGTTTTTTTGTAACTCGTAAGATGAAGTTTGGTTTGGATCATCTGTGGATACTCGTGCATAAACGCCAACTCGTTTTTCTCGTTGATCTTCATAGAAATCAGATTTTGGTAAAGCAGGAATCACTTCCAGTAAGTCCTCATCGATACCTTTATATCTTTGACGAATACGGGCTTTTTGTTCTGAGACACTGTTTGATTTTTCAGTTTCTTTCATGGAATCACACCTCCGGTTGATCTTCAAAGTATGTAGAGCAGGAGGTACTAACCGGTACAATTAATTCATCCATTGTGACATTCAAAACCCTGCTTAATGCATAAAGAGAATCAATAGAGGGGAGCGTTTCTCCACGAAACCATTTGTAAATAGCTTGGGGATTGGCAATAAATAGTGCATGCTGCAGGTCGGAGACTTTTAAGTCTTTGGCAAGCATAGTTTTTTTGATAGTGAATCCGGTTGCAATAGGATCAATTGCTATATACTTTTGTGCCATAGTTCTCCCTTCTTTATTCTTTATGATGAAGTAAGTATAAGAGAAAAAGGGCAAAAAAATAATGTCCTAAAGGCTAAGAAACGATTGGCTTTTAGGACATATCTATGATTTTTTAACTTCCACACTCCGAAGAGCGGATTTAATTTCTTTCATCAGCTTTAAGATGACTTCTGTTTCTTGAGTTGTGCAGTCGGTAAGCACATCTAATGCTTCGTGATTCTGAATGGATTTGACATTTGAAGTGTTTGTACGCAGGAGCCAGTCGGCAGAGACATCAAGAGCTTCTGTGATTTTCATAAAGATATCAATTCCAATCTTCTTTTTGCCATTCTCAATATCGCTCATATGGGATATCGAGATTTGTATCAGGTCGGCTAAATCGGATTGGCTTAGGTTTTTCTCTTTTCGAGCTTGGCGTATTAGCGACCCAATCTCTTTTAACTTGTCTTCCATAAGCACACCTCATATTCTATAGACTATGACTTTTTTAAATATATAGGCTATTGACGAAAAAATGAATAGTCCATAGACTAAGCATTAGCCGCGCGACTAAAAAACATACAAATATTTTTAGAGGAGGTTCTAAATGGACATTGATTACGGCAAAGTGGGAGAAAGAATAAGAGAGATAAGATTAAATAGAGGGATAACGCAAGAGAAGCTTGCGGAGCTTTCAGATCTGTCTCCACAACATATGAACAGAATAGAAAAGGCCAGCAGAAATACAAGTGTTGAAGCGATATATAGAATCGCAGAAGCTCTTGAAGTGTCTCCGGATGAATTACTATATGGCACAGAAAACTTCAGAAAGATTGACTATGACGAAGAACTGAAAAAGCTTCTTGATGATTGCAATGATTTTGAGAGGCATGTGTTGAGTGAAATGCTTGTGAATACAAAGAGGAGTATTCGCAGTAATTTATTGTTGCTAAACAGAAAAAAGTAAACTAGCAGGACAATGAAAAAGCGGGATACTAATGCTACCCTTATATTATGAAGTCATAAGGGCAGAATGGCTTTGCTGCTTTATACAGAGATTACCTATAGAAGTTTTGTGTTTGGCAGCAAGCTGTTTTGTCTGAAAAAATAGTTTCAGTAAGTCCTGTTTTAAGGACACCCTGTATGGCAAGATTAAGTCCTAAAATATATTACGGAGGTGTCAAAATGACATTAGCAGAAAAATTATTTGATTCCTTTAAATACAAAGAGAAGATGACTATTTTCAGAAGTGCCTGCAGGGAATGAGAGAGGAATTCTTTGATAATCGTGAAGGAACAAAGCAAGAAGTACTGGCAATTAATGTAGGCTGTATGATGCCTTATATGGATTATGAGCCGAGAAGTCTCAAGGAACTTCTGGAATCAAGAAACCAATGACAAATACTGAACAAGGAAAGGAATGAGATTATGAGTTACGACATTCATTTATTAGATCCGGTAACAAAAGAATATGCACAGGTTCCGGGACATTTGATGACAGGTGGAACCTATCAAGCGGATTATCATCCTGAGACAGGAACATTCACTCCTGCGCTTAATACGGATGCACGTTTGAATATTACATACAATTATGGATGTTACTACCGGGAGGTAGAGGAAGAAGGCATCCGAGCTATCTATGGTAAGGATGGTTGCGATAGTATCAAAATCCTAGAAAATATGATTCAGTTTCTGGAAAACAAATACAAAGTAAATGATGAATGGATTACCGGGAAAAGAACGAAAACTGTTTATTTTGATCGGAATGGCAGGGAAGTTGATGCTACGGATGCTATTTTCGGGAAAAAGGCATATGAACGAAAAGAAGAAATTGAATACGAAGTCAGTGAGGGCGATACAAGTAATTACTGGGAATCAACTGCCGCCAATGCCATAAAGCCTTTGTACCAGTTGATCGCACTGGCAAAGATGCGCCCGGACTGCGTGTGGGATGGGGATTGAGAAATCAATAATTAAACCAATGGGATACAAATACTTTGCAGTTATGAACAATATTGAATTATGTACGGAATAATTAAGATTTGATTGACAAAAAATATGTGGGAGATTATTATAATAGTAGGTGGGATATCCCACCACATATATGGAGGTGAATCAAATGGAAGCATTAAAAGATTATACGGTTCATATTGACAGTAAAAAGAGAGTAACCCTCCGGGGAGCAGCATATCAGTACTATAATGTAAAGGAATATACCAACGGATGCATTATGCTTGAGCCGAGAGAATTATCTGTCCCAGAAAGCATATCAGCAAGAACTTTGGCAGATATGGATAAAGCAATTGAAAACTTCAAAGGTGGAAAAGTTTCATCAGCTATAGACTTATCTGATTTTTAGGAGTAACTGAATGAATTTCAACATAAGAATGGGAATTCCGGAAATGGAGGCTCTGTGGAAAGAACTCCAACAGAAGCATCGAACTGGAACTGCCAATAAAACAGAAGAACAACTATATAAAAAGTGGGGAAATGCTTTAATAAAGCTTGCAGATGATCCGTTTTATCCCGGATTAAAAACACATGAAATTGAACCACTGTCAAAGAGATATGGCATGAAAGTATGGCAGTCTTATTTGGAAAACCACAAAAGTGGTGCTATGAGCATGTACTGGGTATATGGACCAGACCAGAAAGATATTACTGTGATTGGACTAGAACCTCATCCGGAAGATAAAAAGAATGGTGCATATGACCGGGTGACACTATCAGATATGGAGTAGGGAACTCACTGAAAAATGAAATGAACGCGTAATAAGCAAAGGCCGGTGTAAAACCGGCTTTTGTCATAGGGATAGAATTAAACTAGCAGGATACAGAAATTCTATTGGATTCGAAGTATACTGTATTGTGAAGAAACTCACTTTGGAGGTGACTTATAATATGGAGAAAACGAAGAAGATTGATGTGTTCAACAAGACACCTCGTAAGATAAAATGTATTACAAACGAAATGGATTACCTTGGGGATGGAACCATCTTTAGAGAAGATAAATTGGTGGTTGGTCAGCTTTACACATTGATAGAGACATCTATGGAATCGTATGGCAGTGTTGTGTATTTGAAAGAAATTCCATCCAATATGGGGATTCAGTCCTGTATGTTTGAAGAACTGGAAGAATATGATTTTGTTTTGCTTAGAACGAAGTCTGAGGAATGGCTGCAGGATGTACTGGAAGAGTCAGAAAAGGAAATCCAAAATGGAGAATATCTTTCGGCAAAGGAAGCATTAGCTATATTCAGGGAACATTTAGAAAAGAATTATTGTGACACCTGCGGATTTTTTTATCATAGCGAAGATATGCTGGATGGAGACTTTGTATGTGTCAATGCTCAAAGTGAGAATCTGGCAGATTATGTATCCCGTAAGGATACTTGTGACAAATGGGAAAGAAGGGATTTTGATGTTTGATAGACGACAAAATAATATTGATATTTTTATGGACACAGAAAATATGTGTCGAACTGATAAAAAGTTGATTGGAGTCATTCGAAAATCGAATGCAGGACAGGTAATCATCAAAGATGAAGAAGAATTAAGTACACTGACACATAGATATGAGGAGCCAGCTAAGGTAGTTGTTTCAAAAAAGAGAAGTTTAGAAGCGGCAGAGGCCTATACTGGCATGAAGGTATGTGTTCATAACTTCGCATCTGCCACTAATCCGGGGGGAGGTGTGACCAAAGGATCGAATGCACAGGAAGAAGCCATCTGCAGATGCTGTACGCTGTATTTCAATTTGAGTGATCGAAAAATAGCAGATGAATTCCATAACAGGCATAAGAAGTTGATCAGGATGGGAGAAATGACCTCTCTGTATAATGATGATTGTATCTTTACACCTGGAGTCTGTGTATTCAAATCGGATACAAGCTCTCCGGAGCTTTTACCGATGGAGAAATGGTATGAGGTGGATATTATTACCTGCGCAGCACCAAACTTGCGAGAGCGTCCAAGTAATCCAATGAATCCGGGTTCTGGAACTTCCCCGGTAAAGATTTCGGATAAGGACCTTTTGAATCTGCATATTAAAAGGATGAGCCGAATTTGTGATATCGCTATTAAACAAAAGGATGAGGTTCTCATTTTGGGAGCATTTGGTTGTGGAGCATTTTGTAACTCGCCTCGTGTTGTTGCAGAAGCAATGGCAAGAGTGGTTGAGAAATATAGATATGATTTAAAAGTGATTGAATTTGCAGTTTTTTGTACTCCAAGAGATTCGGAGAATTATGAAGTGTTTTCAAAACGTCTTGGATGATGAAATAGAGAAGAATAAAAATGCGATGAATCGGCAGGAGAAAATCTTCTGCCGGTTTTTTAGATTTATGTGTTGGAAAATGTAAAAAGCAAAAATATTGAATGATTGCATGGATGAAATCTGA
>JAKPAB010000157.1 GCA_029779695.1 Bacillota bacterium
TCAGATTATTAAGGGAACTATAACCCGATCCAAAATCATCCATCCATATCTCATACCCTGCTTGTCTGAGTCTCTGAATCTCGTTGATCAAAAGCTCCGAATCTTCTGTAAATGCACTTTCAGTAATCTCTATCCTGATATAATCCGGAGAAATATCATACTTATTTCTTATTTTTTCGATTTCACGCACAACATCACAAAGTTCAAAATCTATTCTGGATAGGTTGACAGAAACTGGTACTGGAGATAGTCCAAAATCTAGCATAGCTCTTATACTGCAATATACATCCTCAATTATATGCAGATCAACTTTATGAATGAGTCTTGCTTCCTCCAATATAGGAATAAATATATTTGGTGGCACTGTTCCATAACCATCATCAGCCCATCTTGCCAGAGCCTCATACCCGCAACACTCCATCGTAAGAGTTCTAATTTCTCTTTGATAGTATGGGAATATTTTATTTTTCTCTATAGCATAATCGAGATTTCGAAGCAAGTATGTCTCTCTCTCAAGATTATGTTCTACCTGTTCTGAATAAAAAGCATAGTTTTTATCCTTTTCTTTTTTGACATAAGAACAGGCATTTTTAGCCTTATCCATAAGAAATATATCATCATGAAGAGGAATTTCTTCATAACAGATTCCTACCTTCAGGACAAGATTCAGATTCTGAGACAAAATGTCTACTGCCTTCTGCAGGCTATCTATCTTGGTGATAACATCTTCTCTACTTATATATTCCGTAAGAAGAATAAAATGATCGGAGAATTCCCTTGATGCAATTGCATTTGGGAAAACTCCTATCATTCTCTCTGCTAAACTATTTAGAAATTTATTGCCAGCTATGTAGCCGTAGCTGTTGTTAAGCATGGAAAAGCCCACCACATTAAAATACAACATCATATGAGGAAATCTCGGAAGTATGTCCTCATGCTGTATTTCCTTTAAGAAACCGGATAAGTTATATAGACCCGTCAACGGGTCAAAAAGATTATTGTTTTGAATATCCATATTCGCACTCCGTTGCAATTCTATCCATTTGATATGATTACATTTAAATGCCATGGTTATGTTCAGTACAAATCCTTCTTATAACATTTGAAAAATATACCCAAGTATTTATTTGGATTATATCATAATAAAATTATTATGAGTCAAAATTCAATGAAACAATCATTCTAAATTATACAACTTTGTATATTTATCTGTGAGATAATCAATAAAATACTTTGGATTAAATGGTTCTCCTGTTGCATGCTGAATAACCCAATCAGCATCATATCTTCTTCCATAATGCTGAATATTATCTTTCAGCCATCCCATCACCTTGTCATAATGACCATTTCGAAGTAGATCATCTACATCTATTTCCTGTCTCATTTTGTGCATAAACTGAGCTGCAAAGGCTGTTCCTAGCGCATATGTAGGGAAATATCCAAGGCACCCATCAGCCCAGTGATCATCCTGTAGGATTCCCTCTCTGTCTGATGTAACGTCTACTCCCAAATATTTTTTATACATTTCATTCCAAGTTTTATCAAGGCCTTCTGTGGAAATGGTTCCATTAAAAAGCCCTTTTTCGATTTCATATCTGATCAATATATGCATAGGATATGTAAGTTCATCTGCTTCCGTTCTGACAAGAGAAGGTCTAGATACATTTACAGCCTTGACGAAATCATCAAGGGAAACCTGACCAAGCTGATCAGGGAATATCCTTTTTAATACCGGGAAATTATTTTCCCAAAAAGCCTGTGATCTTCCCAGATAGTTCTCGCATAAACGTGATTGTGACTCATGCATTCCATAGGATACGCCATCTAACAAGATAGTTCCGTCATATTTATCGTCAACATTATGAGCATACCACGCATGACCGCATTCATGAACTGTAGAGAGAATAGCTGAAATTGCGTTATCCTCCAGATATTTC
>JAKPAB010000200.1 GCA_029779695.1 Bacillota bacterium
AGTACTTGTTAACGTATCATAAAACGAAGGTATAATAAAGACTTTTCTGTACTTTGTGCTGATAAAGTGATAATATATCTCAGTCTGATTTTGTTATTCAGAAATAAATATAATTTATTATATCTAAAGAATAGGAGACAGTTCTTATGACATTACTGGAAGAATGGCGTAAAGAGGCATATGATGCCAATGAAGATCCACAGAGACTTAAAGATTTTTGGGATGATTACTTTGTAAAAGAGAAAAACATATACAAGGAACTTTTAAAGACACCTAAAAAAGCTGTAAAGGGTACCGTAAAGGATCTTGCTGAGAAATATGGTATTACAGTCAAGGAAATGACAGGTTTTCTGGATGGGATCAATGAGAGTCTAAAAAAAGAGAATCCCATTGAAGAGATGGCTGAAGACACAGAGGTATCTCTTGAATTTGATACAGAGAAACTATATAGAAACATGGTTGAGGCAGACGCTCCATGGCTCTATGAATTAGAAGAATGGAATGATATCTTCTCAGAAGAAGAGAAAAAAAACTTATTTCTCGCTCAGAAGAAATCACATACAGTAGTCAATGGACCTAAGATCGGAAGAAATGATCCTTGCCCTTGTGGAAGCGGTAAGAAATATAAGTATTGCTGTGGCAAAAAAAATAAATAAATTCATTAAAAAGCTCATTCAGGATATTTCATGAATGAGCTTTTGCTATATATATTTATGTATTTTTTTCTAGGTTTAGGTAGTTAATTTCTAGGTTTGTGTTTTTTGTTTATGATTTTCTATATTTATTTATAGAGCTTGTTTATATCATCAAAAAATGTAGGATACGAAATTTTTACACATTCAGGATAATCAAATGTGGTTTCGCCATTAGCAGTAAGTCCGGCAATGGCAAATGCCATAGCGATTCGATGATCTTTGTATGTTTTTACTTTAATTGCATGCAAAGGCTTGCCACCATTTATCTTCATTCCATCACTGGTTGGTTGTATATCGCATCCCATTTTTTGGAGATTATATGATATAGCTTTAATCCTATCGGATTCTTTTACGCGAAGCTCTGAAGCATCTTTTATTATTGTCTCGCCATCACAAAAGGCAGCTAAAACTGCAATGACAGGTATTTCGTCTATAAGAGAAGGAATAATTTCTTTTTCAATCACTGTTCCGTGAAGAGAACTGCTTTTAACAGTGATGTCACCAACTGATTCTCCACATTCTTCAGATTTGTTCTCAATATGAATATTTCCACCCATGTTTTTTATCACTTCTATAATACCGGAACGGGTTTCATTCAAATTGACATGTTTTATAGTGATTTCGCTGTTCTCTGTAATCAATCCGGCTACCATGAAATAAGCAGCAGATGAAATATCAGAAGGAATATTTATATCCATGGAAGAAAGCATATTTCCAGGAGTGAGAGACGAAACATATTCATTATTTTTTTCATCATAATAGCAGTTTATATCACAACCCATTCCTTTAAGCATAAGTTCCGTATGGTTTCTAGACAATACATCTTCTCGTACAATAGTTTTCCCAGAAGAATAGAGCCCGGAGAGCAAGAGACATGATTTGACCTGCGCACTTGATACGGGCATTTTATAATCTATTTCCTGTAGGATGGATGGATTAATTATAAGTGGAAGACATCCATTATTTCTTTCAGACCGGATATTGGCATTTCTAAGGAGAAGAGGAGAAATGATCCTGTTCATGGGCCTGGCAGAAAGTGATTCATCACCATATAATTTAGTCGAAAAGTTCTGACCGGACAAAATACCACTTATTAACCGAGTGGTAGTTCCGCTATTTCCCATATCAAGTGGAGTAACTGGAACTTTTAGACCATGTAGACCGGCACCTCTTATAATTAAAGTATGTCTATCCATATCACAATTAATTTCGACTCCCATTTTCTTAAAGGCATTCATAGTAGAAATGCAGTCGGCACCATTTAAGAATCCGTTTATACGGCTGCTGCCTCCGGAAAGAGAAGCAAGCATTATACTTCTATGAGAAATAGATTTATCACCTGGTACATTTATCTCTCCAAATAGTGATTTTCTTGTTATACATATATTATTCATATAAACCTCGATAAAATATTGATCAGCTCTTTGTGTGCAGAGTATAATTTTGCTTTTTTAATGTATCAATAGCTTTATTCATTGCATTAAAATCATAGAATTCAATTCTTAATACACCTTCTTCAAACTCTCTGTTATTAATAATCCCAATGTTTTTAAGGCTAATATTGTTGTCTGCCAATAAACGGCTTACCATAGCTATTCCGCCGACCTTATCCTCCATATCAGAATAGAACTCATAGGACGGAGCGATGCTTCCGGGAGATTTGATAGGAAGTGAATCCCTATATTCCTTGGCTTCTGAAAAAAATCTTAATATTTCTTCCGTATTTTCATTACTGATTGAATCTTTAATAGCTGCAATATCTCGCTGGAATATATCAATTGCCTGAAGAACAGCTTCTTTATTGGATAAGCAAATGTTTTGCCACATAATAGGTGAAGATGAGGATATTCGTGTTATATCTCGAAATCCACCAGCTGCAATAGTTTTCATTAATTGATCCTTTGAATCGGACTCCATCAAAAGATTGACAAGAGAAGCAGATATTATATGAGGCAAGTGACTGACAATTGCTGCAGCAAAATCATGTTTTTCAGGCGAAACAAGAATTGGGATGGCATGTAGATGAGCGATAAAATCAATAAACTGATCTGAAGTTTCTTCGCTTATACTTGATGCCGGAGTTATTATATAAAATGCATTTTCAAGAATAAGAGGGTCTGCATTTGAAAAACCAACTGTTTCCTTACCGGTCATTGGATGACCGCCTATAAAATTTGCTGACATATCAAGAGATTCGGCAAGAGAATTGATCTCACTTTTAACGGAGCCAACATCTGTAATAATGCAAGATTCTTTGACTATATATTTAAGAGCCTTTAAATATTCATTATTAATTTTAACCGGACTGCACAAAAAAATAACATCCATGTCAGAAAAAAATTCGATTGAAAGCTGGCTATTATTTAAAATGATGCCATCATAATATGCTTCACTTACTGTTTCATTATGGTATGCAGTTCCATATATCTCGGAATCTGGATAGTATTTTTTTATTGCTTTAGCGATAGAACCACCAATTAATCCTAGGCCAATAAAGCCAATTTTATTAAGTTTCATTTTTAATTTTCCTTTTTTCATTTTCCTATGCCATAATAATGACTTTAATTTGTTATATGGTAATTTAAGCTGGTTTTAAAGTCAATTATTACAAAAGATAATAAAACAAATCATTAATTGTATATTATTATCAGATAACAGATAAAATAACGTTGTTAAAGAATAAAAACAATAATAAAATATGCACATTATAACAAAAATAGATTGTATTAAGCTACAGTATTTAGTAAAATTAACAACAGAAATCAACCTTTGAAGGGAGGATGTGACATGAAAGTTTTTACAACAGACAAGATTAGAAATGTCGTTTTACTGGGACACTCTGGGGCAGGAAAGACTTTACTGGCAGAATCAATGGCTTTTTTGTCTGGGCTTAAGGACAAACCTGGAACTATTGAATCCGGAAACACGATCAGTGATTTCGGTAAGCAGGAAATTCAAAAAAAATATTCTATTAGAACTTCTGTAATACCAATTGAATGGAACGATACAAAAATCAATATTCTTGACACACCGGGATCCTTTGATTTTGTGGGGGAGGCAGAGGAAGCAGCAGATGCTGCTGATGCAGCAATTATTGTAGTAAATGGAAAAGAAGGCATACAGGTTGGCACTTTAAAGGCATGGTTACTTTGCGAGAAATATCATCTTCCTAGACTTATATATGTCACAAATATGGATTATGATGATGCTTCTTTTAAAAATGTAGTAGAAGAACTTACAGAAAAATATGGTAAAAAAATTGCTCCTTTTCATTTTCCTATAAGAGAAGACAAGCATTTTGTAGGATATGTAAATGTACTTTCATCTAATGCATACAGTTTTACCGGTAAAAATGAAGCGGAGATATGTGATATTCCGGATTACTCCAAGGAAAATCTGGAAATCTACAATACATCACTTATGGAAGCTGTTGCAGAGACATCTGAAGAATTTATGGACAGATATTTAGAGGGAGAAACATTTTCTGAAGATGAGATCAGATCTTCGATTCGAGTTAACATGCTTGATGGAAGCATCGTTCCTATATCAATGGGATCAAATTTCCTACATCAGGGAACGTATACGCTTCTTGATGATATAGTTAAATATTTCCCCAGTCCTGATAAGAAAAAATGTGCAGGTATTGATGCTCAGTCAAATGAGGTTTTTGATGCTGACTATGATTTTTCCAAACCAAAATCAGCTTATGTCTGGAAAACATTGGTAGACCCGTTTATGGGAAAATATTCTTTTATCAAGGTTAATTCCGGAGTAATTAAAACAGACGATGTTTTATATAATCAGCATAAAAATGTAGAATCGAAAATAGGAAAACTTTATGTACTTCGAGGCAGCAAGCCTGAGGAAGTGCCTGAACTTCATGCAGGTGATATAGGCGTACTCAGCAAGGTGCCTGAGGTTACTACAACAGATTCATTATCAACCAAGAAAAATACAATACTTTATATCAGAACATCGCTTCCAACACCCTATGCCAGTGTTGCATATCATGCAACTAAAAAAGAAGAAGAGGATAAGGTGGCTGATGCACTTTCCAAGATCATGCAGGAAGACCTTACAATAAAAACTAAAAATGATAGTGAAAATCATCAGAGTCTTATATTTGGACTTAGCAGGCAACATATTGAGACCGTTTTATCAGAAGCTAAAGACAGGTATCATGTAGAGGTTATTCTTGATAAGCCTAGAACGCCATTTAGAGAAACAATAAAAGGCAAGTCAGATGTTGAATATAAACACAAAAAACAATCAGGAGGGCATGGTCAGTACGGGCATATCAAGATGACATTCGAACCTTCAGGTAATCTTGAAGAAGCGTATAGCTTTACGGAGTCAGTTGTTGGAGGGGCAGTTCCCAAGAATTTTTTTCCAGCTGTTGAAAAAGGTATAAAAGAGGGAGTTAAAGCAGGTCCTCTTGCAGGTTATCCTGTTGTTGGTATTCATGCAAATCTCTATGATGGATCGTATCATCCGGTAGATTCCAGTGAACAGTCATTTTATACAGCATCAGTTATGGCCTTTAAAAAGGGAATAATGGAGGCAACACCGATTCTTCTAGAACCGATTGCTCTCCTCAAGGTTTCAGTTCAGGATGCAACTATCGGAGATGTAATGGGAGACCTAAATAAGAGACGGGCCAGAGTTCTCGGGATGAACCCGACAGAGAGTGGTGTTCAGGAGATTCAGGTGGAGATACCTTATGAGGAATTGCCTGATTATGGGACTGTTCTTAGATCTCTTACAGCTGGATTTGGAGATTATTCTTATGAATTTCTTCGTTATGACCCCGCATCAAAAGAGATAACTGACAGAGAGGTTGAAAACGCCAAAACACAAGAGGCAAATTATTGACAAATATTCTCGCTGTGATAGAATTTTAACGAGGTGCAGGCAAGCACAGCTTGCCTGCACCTCGTTTTTTATCATTGAAATCAATGTAAAATTGTCAAAAGGAGTATTGTATGGACAATGTTCTTATTTTAGAAAAGAATCCATCTGATATGAAATTTTTAAAGACACTTCAAAAGTATAGCGATTATAATTATTACTTTATTGAAGAACCGGGAAGTGCTCTTGATATGATAGATGAAAAAAATATTGATGTATTTGTATGCCCATATGAGTTAAAGGGATATAATACAGAAGATATTTTGATGACAGTTAATCTTATGACTAACCATCCTCTTTGTGTTTTGACGACAAATGCCGAAAAAATCCCTGAACTTTTAAATTGTCTTAATTCCTATTCTGTATTTAGAATGGTAATAAAACCATTTATGAATATCCTGGATATTAAGTCTGCAATTGATGATGCAGTAAATAGAAGGGCTTCAGTTGGAGCAAGAGGTGATGATTTTCTTTCTTCAATAATAGATGATTCAAAAGAAACCGATTTTTGGAAAAATCATGATCGGATGATCGATTATAGATATCTTAAACTTTTTTTGGGAATATATACCGGGGCTGTACTAGTCAATAATAATAAAGATGACAGCATCAAAGAAAATATCAAAAATAATAATGAGATCTTTCTAGTGGAAATGTTTCTACAGGATGTATGGGATGGGTATATGAAAACCTGCGTACTTAATCCGCCTCTACTTGGTAGGCTTAATGGTATGTTCAATGGAGAGGGCTCGACGGATGGTAAGGACTACCTTGGATTAAATATTTCGACAGATACCAAAAAAAAATATAATAAGCGTTCTGACCTTATTCTTGCTATTCTTATTTTCAGAGAATATCTAAGGCATTCTCTTACGGAATATAGTGGAGATATAAAAGTCATGTCGGATAATGGATGGATTCTTGTTAAACTGTCGATTGTATCTGAGGGAAGCACTATACTTGAAGATGATTTTATAAAAAAAGAAGTAGAAAAGCTATTATCTTTATTCTGCTATAAATATTCGCTTGGAACTGGTGAGTCTGCATATACTGGTGCGGCTATAATTAAGGAATAATTTTGAAAGGATCTTTGCAATGAAAAAAATCATTATGGACACTCCGCTTGTTGAGATGGACGGAGATGAGATGACCAGAATTCTCTGGAAAATGATCAAGGACGATCTTATAATTCCCTTTGTTGATCTAAAATCAGAGTATTATGATCTTGGACTAGAGAATAGAGACCGTACCAACGATGAAGTTACAGTTCTTTCTGCCAAGGCTACAAAAAAATATAAGGTTGCTGTAAAATGTGCCACGATCACACCGAATGCGGCAAGAGTTGAAGAATACCATTTAAAAGAAATGTGGAAGAGTCCTAATGGCACAATCAGAGCAATTCTTGATGGAACTGTTTTTAGAGCACCTATTCTTGTTAAGGGAATCGCACCTAATGTAAAGACATGGAAAAAGCCCATAACTGTGGCACGTCATGCATATGGTGATGTTTATAAGGCAGCTGAGATGAAGGTGACTGATGCCGGAAAAGCAGAGCTAGTATTTACGGATAAAGATGGTAATGAGGAAAGAGTACTCATCAATGAGTTTGAGGGTGCCGGTATTCTCCAGGGACAATATAATACAGAAAAGTCAATTAGAAGCTTTGCAAAGAGTTGTTTTGAATTTGCACTGGATAAAAAGGAAGATCTGTGGTTTGCCTCAAAAGACACGATTTCTAAAAAATATGATCATACATTCAAGGATATTTTCCAGAAAGAGTATGATGATTGCTATAAAGAAAAATTTGATAAAGCCGGAATAACTTATTTCTATACACTTATTGATGATGCTGTAGCAAGAGTAATGAAATCAGAAGGCGGATTTATATGGGCTCTTAAAAATTACGATGGAGATGTAATGAGCGATATGCTTTCTTCTGCTTATGGTTCTCTGGCAATGATGACATCAGTTCTGGTATCTCCAGAGGGATATTTTGAATACGAAGCAGCTCACGGCACTGTGCAGAGGCATTATTATAAATATTTAAAGGGAGAAACAACCTCAACTAATTCAGTAGCAACTATTTTTGCCTGGAGCGGTGCACTTCGAAAAAGAGGTGAACTGGATTCAAATGATGAGCTTATGGATTTTGCTGATAAGCTTGAAAAGGCTTGCATTGATACGATAGAAAGTGGAAAAATGACCAAGGATCTTGCACTTATTACTACATTCAAGGATCCAACAACACTTTCAAGTGAAAATTTTATTAAGGAGATTCAAAAAAACCTCGCAAAGATGGTTTGAAAAATATATATATGCTTTTAACTTGTTCAAATCTGGAAAAATTATTTCCGGGAAAAAAATTATTTTCAGGTCTATCTTTTAACCTGGATAAAAATGAAAGACTAGGAATACTGGGTGAAAATGGATGTGGAAAATCAACACTTTTAAAAATAATAAGTGGAGAACTTACGGCAGATGATGGCAATATTTCAGTTCAGTCTGAAACGTCCATCGGCTATTTAGCACAGTATCAGGATGATAGTTTAAATGGTTCTATAATCGATGTTGTATTGGAATCAAAAAAAGAGCTTATAAAAAAAGAATCAGAACTTAGAAATATGGAATCGGAGATGGCTGTTTTATCCGGGGAGGATCTAAAACTTCATCTGGAGAAATATCATAAGTTGTCTGAAGAATTTGAAAACGAAGGTGGACTGGTATATAGAAGTCTGGCAACAGGAATAGTAAAGGGTCTGGGATTTTCAGAAGATGAGTTTTTAAAATCTTTTTCCAACTTATCAGGTGGACAGAAGACCAGAGTGTCATTAGGCAAACTACTATTATCTAATCCAGACATATTAATGCTTGATGAGCCTACTAATCACCTGGATATACATTCGGTCGAATGGCTGGAAAGCTTTTTACAGGGGTATAAAGGAGCAATTATCCTGGTATCCCATGATAGGTATTTCCTGGACAATGTTATTAATAAAGTTCTTGATATAACAGAAAATGACACAAGATTATACACAGGTAATTACACTGAAGCTATGCACAAGAAAAAGCTGATTTATGAGGCAGATCTAAAAGCATACAAAAAACAGCAAGATAAGATACAACATGAAGAGAAGGTCATCGACACTCTTCAACGATTTAATAGAGAAAAATCGATAAAAAGAGCAGAAAGTCGGAAAAAGGTACTTGATAAGATTACCCTTTTAGATTCTCCTGTCAGTGAAAAAGAGGCAATGTTTCTTCAATTTAAGTCTGAAAGAAGAAGCGGAAATGATGTTCTAGAGGTAACGAATCTAAAGAAGCAATTTGATGATCAGCTATTATTTGAAGGCTTATCCTTCTATTTAGGAAGAGGAGATCGTCTTGGAATTTTAGGAGATAATGGCACTGGTAAGACTACCCTTCTTCGAATCATAAATGGTCTTTTGCCACCTGATTCAGGAGAGATAAAAATAGGTGCTTCAGTTGATATTGGATATTATGATCAGGGTCAGCAGAATCTTAATGACGAGAATTCTGTTTTTTCAGAATTAAGGAATACCTATCCTGACATGAATAATACATTGATAAGAAATACGTTGGCTGCCTTTGATTTTAAAGGTGATGATGTGGATCGAAGGGTAAAAGCCCTAAGCGGAGGTGAAAGAGGACGATTATCACTTGCTAAACTTATGCTTAAGAATTCCAATCTATTGATATTAGATGAGCCTACCAACCATTTGGATATAAAATCCAAGGAAAAACTTGAAGATGCCCTTATTGACTATGACGGAACGATTCTGTTCGTATCGCATGACAGATATTTTATTAATAGAATAGCGAATAGGATACTAGTTCTGAATGGTGATTCTGCTGATGAATACATGGGTAATTATGATGATTATCTGGCTAAATCTACTGAACTTGAGTTCCTAAGGGATAAGAACTCGGAAAATATTCCATTAGTTGATCAATCAGATGAAAACAAAATTGACTATAATAAGCAAAAGCAGGAAAAAGCCAAGCAGAAAAAAATACAAAAAGAAATAGCATCTCTTGAAGAAGAAATTGAAAGACTTGAGGCCCTTAAGTCGGATACAGAAAATGAAATGGCAGATTCGTCTATTTCATCTGACTCCGGTAAGCTTAATGAACTTAATAAAATATTGGTGGATTCATCAAATAAAATTGATGAAGCTTATTCTAAATGGGATGAGCTTACTGAACAGCTTCAATAATTTTACTTGGAAGTTTTCCTTGATAATGTGATTAAATATATATAAAATCTAAAAAGTAACTGGTTGCAGTTTATTTAAAACGCACCAATATAGTAGAAAGGCTAGAGCAATATGCAGAAAGAAATATCTCCTGCCGTAATTAGAAGAATGCCAAGGTATTATAGGTATCTTGGTGAATTGATGAACTGTGGCGTTGAAAGGATATCCTCAAGGGACCTATCAGAACGAATGCATGTAACGGCATCACAGATCAGACAGGATCTAAACAATTTCGGTGGTTTTGGCCAGCAAGGTTATGGCTACAATGTAAAATTTCTCCATGATGAGATTGGGCGAATACTCGGACTTGAAAACAATCATAATGTTATTATAATCGGAATGGGACACATAGGTCAGGCAATTGCCAATTATAAGAACTTTGAAAGCGTTGGCTTTTATATGTGCGGATTTTTTGACATTGATTCATCTCTTAAAGGCAAGAAAATAAGAGGAATTCCGATTAGAATGATAGATGAGTTACCAGAATTTACCAAGAATACTAAGGTTGATATTGCTACACTTACTATTCCCAAGGAAAATGCTGATAAAATGGTTGAAAAACTTATTGGCCTTGGAATAAAGTCGATATGGAATTTTGCTCTTGTAGACCTTGAAGTTCCTAGTGATGTGATAGTTGAAAATGTTCATCTGTCTGATAGCTTAATGCAATTATCATATAATATAGCAAAGAGTAAATGATTATGGATGAAGAAAGCTTCAAAAAAGCCATATTAGAGACTAAGTTACCTCTATTAGTTCTTGATAATAAATGGCATCGCTTGTTTGCTGTTCATGGTAAGCCAGATGAAGTGATTATACTTGAAAAGGTACTTCGTGACCTTTTGGCAAGACAGGGTCAGCTTAATAATGACCTAAAGAGTCTTAAAAAGATCAAGAATCAGCTTATGCAGGATATTGTCTCTAATATGGGACAAAATGAAGAAAAAAATGTTAAGGACAATCAGACATTGGCAATGGCAGAAAATAAGCGTCTCATTGAAGAGACTAATGCCAAGATGGAATCCGTAGAAGATGAACTTCTGGAAATTCCCATAACGATTAATGATAAGAATAAAGAACTTATGCTCTATACAATGTTCTATTGCTATAGTTATCTCAGAAAAAATAAAGAGCAAGTTGATGAAATCGATGAATGGATTAAAAAAATAAGAGTAGAGCTTAAGAAAAATATCATAAGAAAACAGAACAGAAAGATTAATAACAGAGAAATGTATTCGTATATGCATGATGTTTTTGGCAAAGATGTTATTAATCTTTTCGACGTTAGGGTTGAAGATCTAGAAGAAGAACAGAAGCATCTTGATGAGCTTCATTCCACGGAACAAAATAGTACTTCCGAAGAGAATCCTATAGATAAAACAGATTTTGAAGAGGATTCTGTTGATAAAAAAGATACGGAAGAGGATTCTGCTTATAAAAAAGATGCTGAGGAGGAGTCATGAAAAAGGTTCTGACAGGTCAGAAAATGAGGACCTTGGATCTAGATACAATTGAAAAATATGGATTGTCAGAATATATCTTAATCGAAAGAGCAGCACTTTCTTTCTTTGATGAAATTGAGCACAGCATTTCTTTTGATGACAATATATATATTTTTTGCGGAAGAGGAAATAATGGAGCTGACGGAATGGCTCTTGGTAGAATTCTCTTTTTAAAAAAATATAATGTTAAAATATTCTTATTAGATAATTCATCCTCTTCAGAAAGCTTATCCGCAGGAGCCAAATACGAAATAGGTATTATTGAAAAATATAACATTCCAACATATGATTTTTCTGAGCAAGACGGAAAATGCAATATTATAATTGATTCCATTTTTGGAACAGGCTTGAACCGTGAATTAGATCAAAGTATTGTTTCGTATATAGATTTGATAAATGAACTTAAAATCAAGAACAATTGTCTAGTATATGGCATGGATATTCCAAGTGGAGTTTCTTCAGATGATGGTAGGATTTTTGGAAAAGCTGTTTTATGTGATAAAACCATTACATTTGGATATTCAAAAGTTGGTCAGTTGATATCCCCTGGAAAGGAATACTGTGGACAGGTAGTTGTCAAGGACTCTGGAATATATGATTTTGAAGAAAAAAAGGATAGATATATTTTAGAGGATAAGGATGTTTTAGGCCTACCGGCCAGACATCCATCCGGTAATAAAGGAACATTTGGAAGTGTTCTTGTCATTGCAGGTGATAGTGGAATGGCGGGGGCAGCCTTTATGTGTGCCAAGGCTGCATATGAAGCTGGCGCCGGTCTTGTCCGTATATTTACAAATGAGGATAACAGGATAATACTTCAGACATTGATTCCTGAGGCTATTATTGTATGCTATGATAAATATCAGGAGACTGATTTAATAAAACAAATAAATGATACTGATATAATTGTATGCGGACCTGGTCTTGGAAAGAATAAGGATTCTGAAAAAATTGTACAATGTGTGTTGAAAAATTCGTCAGTTCCGGTTGTTTTAGACGCGGATGCTCTTAATATAATTGCTAATAATACGGAAATACTTAAACTTCCACATCCTGAACTGATACTTACACCTCACCCTGGTGAAATGGCCCGACTTCTGGACTCGAGCATTCCATACGTAATGGATAACCTACTTAGGATTGCCGAAGAGTTCTCAAGAGACTATAATGTAGTTCTTGTGCTAAAGAGTGCTTGTTCCATAACAGCTATTCCATTTGGCAATACGTATATAAATACTACAGGAAATGATGGAATGGCAACAGGAGGATCAGGGGATGTACTAGCCGGCTATATCGGAGGAATGCTTGCCCAGGATAGAACCAATGATTTTTTGGTCCCGCTTGCAGTTTATCTGCATGGTAAGGCAGGGGAAAAAGCATCAGAAAAGTACAGTAACTATTCAATGACATCAAGGGATATCCTTGATGCGCTAAAAGAAATATAATAGTAATATAGAAGTGATATAGAAGTGATATAATAGTTATTATATAGAAGTCATATGAAAGAAAGTGCAGTAAAAATGAATTTTGAAAGAGTACATGCTGAGATTAATCTTGATAATCTTTTGTTTAATGTACGTGAGATGAAAAAAGTTATACCGGAAGATTCAAAAATTATGGCTGTTATAAAGGCTGATGCTTATGGAAATGGGGCTGTTGAGACTGCACAGACACTTGAAAAGCAGGATGAAATTGGTGGATTTTGTACAGCTACATTTGATGAAGCCATTGAGCTTCGAAATAATAATATCAATAAACCGATTCTTGTTTTAGGCCTTGTCTTTCCATCGGATTATGATGAAATGATAAGATCTGATATCAGACCAACAGTATACGATCTTGAACTGGCAGAAAAAATAAATAAGTCAGCTGAAAAAATCGGTAAAAAGGCCAAGATCCATATCAAAATAGATACTGGAATGGGTCGGATAGGATTTCAGCCTGATGAAAATGGGATAGATGATATAATATCTATAAGCAGACTTCCATTTATTGATTTAGAAGGCATATTTACACATTTTTCCAGATGTGATGAAAAAGAAAAGAAATATGCTGACAATCAGCAGGCTTGTTTTGAAAAAACTATTTCTAGATTAAGGGAATCCGGTATTACATTTACATTTTCACATAGTGCAAATAGTGCAGCAATTATGGAATATCCACCTGCTTATTCTAAACTCGTAAGAGCAGGGATAACATTATATGGAATGTGGCCATCCAATGAAGTTGATCATTCATTCCCGCTAAAGAGTGTTATGACATTAAAGGCATCTGTTATTTATGTCAAGGTTCTTCCGGCAGGATGCCCGATTGGATATGGGGGAACATATGTAACTGACAAGGATACAAAAATCGCAACTGTATCGATTGGTTACGCTGACGGAATGCCGAGATCTCTTTCAAATAAAGGAGAAGTATTGATTCATGGTAGACGTGTTCCTATAATTGGTAGGATATGTATGGATCAGATGATGGTTGATGTTACTGACATACCGGATGTTAATATGTTTGATACAGTTACAATAATTGGAACTGATGGCAAAGAAGAAATAACAATGGAAGAAGTCGGAGATAAATCTGGAAGATTTAACTACGAGCTTTCATGTCTTCTAGGCAATAGACGCATTCCAAAAATTTATTTTCTAGATGGCAAGGAAGTTAAACGTACTTTTGAAATGTAGATTTTGGAGATCTTATGTTGTTTAAAAACAAAGGCATTAAAAACATTAGAAAAAAGTCCAAAAGGGATGAAACTGCTTCTGAAATAACCGAAGCAGAAATTCTGTCAATGGTTAATGAGGGTAATGAAAATGGCTCATTATTAAATAGTGAAGCTATTATGGTTAAAAATGTTCTGAATCTGGATGATGAAACGGTGAAGGACATTATGATCCATAGAACACAGATTGTTGCCATTGATGGAGACAGTTCCATTCAAGATGCCATAGATATGTTTGTATCCAATAGTTTTTCAAGATTTCCGGTTTTTATAGGATCTATTGATAATATTATAGGAATTATTCATATTAAAGATATTCTTAAATATGCTAGTTCACCATCAAATTTAATGAAAAAAGTCAGGGACGAAAGTGGGCTTATCAGACCAGCGGAATCAGTTCCTGAGACCCATGGTGTATATACACTCTTTACAACAATGAAGCGTGAAAAAACACATATGGCAGTAGTCGTAGATGAGTATGGTCAGACAAGTGGTATTGTTACAATGGAAGATATTCTTGAGGAAATTGTCGGCAATATACAGGATGAACATGATAATGAAAAGGCTCTGGTTGAGAAACTTCCATCGAATTCTTACAGAATGAATGGTAGGACACCGCTTGAAGATGTGTGCGAGACTCTTGGCATTAACATTGAATTGCCTGATGTAGAGACACTTAATGGATATTTGATCAATAAGTTAGGCAAAATTCCTGATGAGCATTCAAAGTTTAAGATTACAGATAATGGTTATGATTTTAATATAATGGATGTAAAAGATCGTGTTATACAGGAAGTTCGTATTTCGCTCCATAAATAAATAATGATTACTTTACGATATTTGATAAAAATGATAGAATTTCAGATAGGTATGATTTTCGAATAGGAATATATCGTACTTTATAGGTTTACATATCCTATTTATTCTACATATATTTTTTAAACAGAAAGGAATTGTAACAGATGTCAGGTCATTCAAAGTTTGCAAATATTAAACACAAAAAAGAGAGAAACGATTCCGCAAAAGGCAAAGTTTTTACAATTATAGGAAGAGAAATTGCTGTTGCTGTTAAAGATGGCGGAGCTGATCCTGCAAATAACAGTAGACTTCGTGATGTTATTGCCAAAGCCAAGGCTGCCAATATGCCTAACGACACTATTGACAGAGGAATAAAAAAGGCAGCCGGTGATGCTAATTCAGTTAATTATGAAAAGGTGATTTATGAGGGATATGGACCCAGCGGAACAGCTATTATCGTTGAAACTCTTACGGATAACAGAAATCGTACTGCTGCCAATGTAAGAAATGCTTTTACAAAGGGAAAAGGTAACGTTGGAACTCTCGGCTGTGTATCATATATGTTCGATCAAAAAGGACAGATCCTTATCAGTAAGGAAGACTGTGATATGGATGCTGATGATCTTATGATGCTTGCAATTGAGGCAGGTGCAGATGATGTCAACGAATCTGAAGACGGATTTGAGATATTAACAGCTCCTTCGGATTTCTCAGCTGTCAGATCAACACTAGAAGAAAAAAACATTCCTATGGCAGAGGCCGATATTACTATGATTCCTCAGACATATGTAAAACTTGATAATGAGGAAGATGTATCTTTGCTCCAAAGAACAATTGATCTTCTAGAAGAAGATGATGATGTTCAGAATGTATACCATAACTGGGAAGAAGATGAAGATTAACTAATCATTTAGCTCTTTAAGGAGGACAGGTATGAAGCGAATCCTTTTCGCATCTAGTGAATGTGTTCCATTTATAAAAACCGGAGGGCTTGCTGATGTTGTAGGAGCTCTTCCTAAGGAGTTTGATCCTAAAGTGTGGGATATAAGGGTTGTATTGCCAAATTATACCTGTATTCCTCCTAAGTTTAGAGATAAATTTGAATATGTTACTCATTTTCAAATGGACTGCGGTCCATATATCGGCACCAAATATGTTGGTATCATGAAATATTTGTATCAGGGAATTATGTACTATTTTATTGATAATCTTGATTATTATGACTGCTTTTATCCCTATGGTGAGGTCAGACGGGACATAGAAAGATTTACTTTCTTTGATAAAGCAGTTCTTTCTATGCTACCAATTATTGGATTTCAGCCGGAACTTATTCATTGTCATGATTGGCAGACAGGACTGATACCTGTCTATCTAAAAAATGATTTTCAGGGAAATCCTTTTTTCTCGGGAATGAAAACGGTTATGACAATTCATAATCTTAAATTTCAGGGAATATGGGATGTCAAGACATTGAAAGGGCTTTCAGGTCTCTCTGATAATTTGTTTGCGCCGGATAAGCTTGAATTCAATAAACAGGGAAATATGTTAAAGGGTGGTATTGTCTATGCAGATTACATTACTACCGTCTCAAAATCCTATGCTGATGAGATTCAGACTCACTATTATGGTGAGGGCCTAGATGGTCTATTGTCTGCCAGACATTATGATATGCAGGGCATTGTCAATGGCATAGACAATGACATGTATGATCCGGACAAAGATCCAGCTATTTATAAAAAATATAATCTTTCTAATTTTAGGAAGAATAAGAAAATTAATAAGGAAGAGCTTCAAAAGGAGCTAGGACTTACTGTTGATAAAAAGAAATATATGATTGGTTTAATATCAAGACTTACGGACCAAAAGGGACTGGATCTTATCAACTATTGCATAGAAGGCCTCATTGATGAATTTACTCAGCTTGTTGTTATCGGAACAGGTGAATCTCAATATGAGAATATGTTCAGGCATTATGCGTGGAAATATCCTGAAAATGTTTCTGCAAATATATGTTATTCAGAGGACTTGGCACACAAGCTGTATGCAGCTGCAGATGCATTTTTAATGCCATCAAAATTTGAACCGTGTGGACTTACACAGCTCATATCTTTTAGATATGGGACTGTTCCAATCGTAAGGGAGACCGGCGGATTAAAAGATACTGTAACCCCGTATAATGAATATGAACATACAGGAGATGGGTTCTCATTTTTAAATTATAATGGAGATGAACTACTGAATACCGTTAATTATTCCAAATTTGTTTTTTTTGAAAAGAAGAGTGAATGGAATAAAATGGTTGACAGAGGAATGCAGAAAGATTATTCGTGGCATAATCAGAAGACTAGTTATGAAGAACTTTATCACTATTTAATAGGCTGAAAGTAAGGTAATGGCTAATAATACAGGTAAAAGAAAAAAAACGAATAAAAATACAAACCAAAAATCAACGTTAAAAAGGCAAGATAAAAGTGTTGAAAATAGTGTTGAGATCAGAAATGATATTATTGTAATTGGAATCATTTTTGTTTGTGCACTTTTATTTATTAGTAATTTGGGTATGGGCGGAGCACTTGGCAATGTATTGTCAGGATTCTTTTTTGGGATCTTCGGTCTATTTAATTATTTAATCCCTATTTATATTTCAATTGTAAGCGTGTTTTGCCTAATCAGAAAAGATGAAAAGGACACTCGGATAAGAGCTGTCTTTTTTGTGTTACTTATTTTTATTATCTGTATGTTTATCTCTCTTTTTATGGACGGAAGCGATACGATAGGACCTGTAAGTTCCTATTTATATTCAAAAGATAATCACAGCGGTGGCGGTTTCTTCGGAGGAGCTCTTGCAGAGTTTTTTGTGACGATATTTGGAATCGTAGGAGCATATATTATTGATATTTTTTTAATGATTTTATCTATAATAGCAATCTCCGGCTTCTCAGTTGTAAATTGGGCCAGAGAGATAATACAGGAAAAAAAGAGAATTTATGATCAGAATAAGAATATCGATCGTGAAGAAAAAAGACTAAGAAGAGAAGAAAGAGAAAACGAGAGACAGCTTCGTAGGCAGGAAGAAAGAAAACGTGATAATGAACTTTTGAAACAAAAAGAGGCAGAAGAAGAAAGCCCTATTCATGTGTTAAATCTTGATGTTCCAAAGAAGCAGAGTAGAGCTAATTCAAACATACATCCAGGCAGACCGACCAGAAATGATGCTAATCTAAAACAGAATGATAATGCTTTACCTGAAGTAGATCCGAGTCTTCCTAGAAGAGATCGACAGATCACAGGTATGACATTTAATACAGAAATTGCTCCAATTGAAGGTCTGTCCAAATCGCAATCTGATGAGATGAATGAAATTAAAATGGATTCATACAAGACTTATTCAATGAATTCTTCTTCACCAAAAATAAAAGAAGAAAATCTGAATAAATCAAGTGATGATTCATTGTTTGATGAAGTTAAAGTTAATACTGTTACTGTTCATTCAGATAAAACATCTGAATCGATTCTTGATGTATTAGACAATATTACATCTAGTGATAATTCTGATGTGGAATCTGTTTTGCCTGAGGCTACTGTGATTTCAGATGATACTTCAATCATCAAAAAAGTGGATATTTCTAATGATATTTCACAGAAAAAAAGGCCTGTTTCTATTCCATCACAGAATATGAGGGATGTTTCGACGGAAAATTCATTTAATAAGTTTAATGATAGTAATTCAAGTCAAGCTCCAATAGCCGATATTAAGAAGCCTGAGATTACTGCTAACACATTTGTTAATGAAAATAGACCATATGTATTTCCGAGTATTGATCTATTGAAAAATTTAACTAGTAATAATAGTTCTTCCGGACACAGTGATATGCAAAAAACTGCAGATAAGCTTGAACTTATTTTGAAAAATTTTGGAATCAATGCCAGAGTAACAGGATTTAGTCATGGCCCATCAGTTACTAGATATGAGCTATTACCTGAGATGGGTGTAAAAGTTGCCAAGGTTCTTAATCTTCAAGATGATATCAAGATGAATCTTGCCGCAACAGATATTAGGATTGAGGCTCCAATACCTGGCAAAAATGCTATTGGCATTGAGGTACCTAACAAAAAAAGAGAAGCGGTTGGTTTGAGAGGATTGGTTGATTCAAAAGAATTTAAGTCATCTAAGTCAAAAATTGCTTTTGGGCTTGGTCTCGATATTGCCGGTAATGTTATCATATCTGATATTGCCAAGATGCCTCATTTGCTTATAGCAGGTGCAACCGGATCAGGAAAATCAGTTTGTATCAATACAATTATCATGAGTATTCTGTATAAGGCAACTCCGGATGAAGTCAAGTTTATTATGATCGATCCTAAGGTTGTAGAACTGAGCGTATACAATGGTATACCACATCTTCTTATTCCGGTTGTCACAGACCCTAAAAAGGCTTCGGGTGCGCTTCAATGGGCTGTCAAGGAAATGATGGATCGTTATAAGAAATTTGCCGATTGTCATGTGAGAGACATTGATGGTTATAATTCCAAGATTATCGATGGAAGGCTTAAAATAGTAAATAACGGACAGGATATTGAGATAGCTGCCAAGAAGATGCCGCAACTGGTCGTTATTGTTGACGAGCTTGCGGATCTTATGATGGTTGCATCCAAGGAAGTTGAAGAAGCTATATGTAGATTGGCCCAGCTTGCAAGAGCTGCAGGTATACATATAGTTATTGCTACCCAAAGACCTTCAGTTAATGTTATTACAGGACTTATAAAGGCAAATATGCCATCAAGAATTGCACTTTCAGTTACAAGTGGTATAGATTCTAGAACGATCATTGATATGGTAGGAGCAGAGCGATTATTGGGTCATGGTGATATGCTCTATTATCCGCAGGAAATTAGTAAGCCGATAAGATTGCAAGGAGCATACGTTGATGATGAAGAAGTCCAAAGAGTAACATCATTTTTAAGAAGCAGTAATACACCGTCTGTTGAAGATTCAGAGGAACTAAAGAGAATCCAGGAAGATGTTGAGAAAAGTTCAGTTTCTTCATCTGAAGAAGGGTATGTTTCCATTGGTGGAGACGAAGGTGGATTTGATAAAGAAAGAGATGATTTCTTTGCAGATGCTGCAAGACTTGTAATCGACAAAGATAAAGGTTCAATAGGAATGCTTCAGAGAAATTTTAAGATTGGATTCAATAGAGCAGCAAGAATTGTAGATCAGCTAGAGGAGTTTGGAGTGGTTGGTCCTGAAGAAGGAACCAAGCCCAGAAAAATATTGGTTACTATACAGGAATTTGAACAGATGTGGGAAAATGAGGGAGGTTCAAATTGATGAAAACAGATATTGAAATTGCTCAGGAAAACGTAATGCAGCCTATTTCTAAGGTATGTGAAGAAAAGCTAGGCATAGGCTCGGATAGTCTTGAAGCTTATGGCAAATACAAGGCAAAATTATCGGAAGAATATCTTAAGACTCTTAAATCAAAGAAAAGAGGCAAGCTTGTCCTCGTTACTGCGGTTAACCCTACTCCTGCCGGAGAGGGAAAAACAACAACAAGCATAGGCCTAAGTGATGCACTTTGTAAAATAGGCAAGAAATCTGTTCTAGCATTAAGAGAACCATCTCTTGGACCATGTTTTGGTATCAAGGGTGGAGCTGCTGGTGGTGGATATGCGCAGGTAGTTCCAATGGATGAATTAAATCTTCATTTTACTGGTGATTTTCATGCAATCACTTCGGCAAATAATCTTTTGGCAGCACTTTTGGATAATCATATTCAGCAAGGCAACGAACTTGGCATCGATCCTAGAAGAGTAGTATGGAAAAGATGCGAAGATATGAACGACAGAGCCCTTAGAAACATAGTTATTGGGCTAGGTGCCAAGGCAGACGGTATGGTTCGTGAGGATCATTTTATTATCACCGTAGCATCTGAAATAATGGCAATTTTATGTTTGGCTGAAGATTTATCAGATTTAAAAAACAGATTAAGTAAAATTATTGTTGCATATGATTTTAATGGTGATCCGGTAACTGCTAAGGATCTAAATGCAGTTGGTTCAATGGCTGTTCTTCTTAAGGATGCAATTAAACCCAATGTAATCCAGACACTTGAACATAATCCAGCTATTGTCCATGGTGGTCCTTTTGCCAATATAGCTCATGGATGCAATTCTGTTAGAGCTACTAAGGCAGCTCTTTCTCTTGGAGATATTTGTGTTACAGAGGCAGGATTTGGTGCTGACCTTGGGGCTGAAAAGTTCCTAGATATCAAATGCAGAATGGCTGGTCTGGTTCCGGATACCGCTGTACTTGTTGCCACAGTTAGATCATTAAAGTACAATGGTGGTATCGCTAAAGATGAACTTACCAAACCTAATACGGATGCCTTGAAAAAAGGAATTGTAAATCTTGAAAAGCATATTGAAAATCTACAGAGTTACAACATTCCAATTGTTGTAACGCTTAATCGTTTTATTTCTGATACAGACGAAGAGATTAATCTGGTAAGAGAATTTTGCGAGAAAAGAGGCTGCCGATTCGCAATGAGTGAAGTATGGGAAAAAGGCAGCGAAGGTGGAATAGCGTTGGCTGAAGAGGTTTTAAAGGCCATAGATTCAAACTCAAATCAATTTGCTCCTATTTACCCTTTGGACATTCCTATCAAGGAAAAAATAGAAACGATTGCAAAAAAGATATATGGTGCAGGAGAAGTAGTATATTCTGCTTCTGCCATAAAGGAGATTACACACCTCACAGAAATGGGTCTTGATAAGACTCCGGTATGTATTGCCAAGACACAGTATTCACTTTCGGATGATCCGAAAAAACTTGGCAGACCGGAAGGATTTACACTTAATGTAAGAGATGTATATGCTTCAAGCGGTGCAGGATTTATAGTAGTATTGACAGGAAATGTTATGACAATGCCTGGTCTTCCAAAGAAACCGGCGGCTTATAATATTGATATAACAGATGATGGAAAAATAATCGGGCTTTTTTAAATAAAATAGGTACCTCCGTCATTACAGATAGCCAGGGAGTAATTTATGACAGAAATACTGGATGGAAAGAAGATTTCATCAGATATAAAAAATGAAGTCAGAGAAGCTGTAGAGAAAATAAGAGAAGCAGGTAAATCTGTTTCTCTTGCAGTAATAATTGTTGGAGATGATCCTGCTTCAAAGATATATGTTAGAAACAAAAAGAAGGCTTGTGATTATACAGGAATTAATTCAATTAATATTGAGCTACCATCAGATATAAATGAAGATCAGCTTTTGAATAAAATAGAGCAGTTGAATAACGATAAAAGTATAAACGGAATCCTTGTTCAGCTTCCACTTCCTAAACACATACATAAGGATAAAGTAATTAATAAGATTTCTCCATACAAGGATGTAGATGGATTCCATCCTATCAATATTGGAAGGCTATCTACGAATAAGCCTGTTTTTACGCCATGTACTCCGGAAGGTATAATAGAGCTACTTAGAAGATACAACATTGTAATAGATGGAAAAAACTGTGTTGTCATTGGAAGAAGTGATATCGTGGGTAAGCCGGTTTTTAATCTTCTTTTAAATGAAAATGGTACTGTGACGATATGTCATACACATACAAAGAATATTAATGATATTACGTTGAATGCGGATGTCATTATTTCTGCAGTCGGTAAAAGACATGTGGTCACAAAGGATATGGTTAAACCAGGGGTTGTAATAGTAGATGCCGGAATGAATAGAGAATCCGATGGTAAGTTGTATGGAGACTGCGATTATGATGATATTTTTGATATGGCCTCATACATAACTCCGGTACCGGGTGGAGTTGGTCCAATGACTATTGCAATGCTCATGAAAAATTGTCTTAAAGCTTATGAAATACAGAAAGCAGGCTTAAATGAAATGCCCTAAGTGTGGATTTGACATTCCGGAAGGGGATCTCTTTTGTCCGAATTGTGGCGCAGAGATTAGAATCGTTCCGGATTATAATCTTTTTGAAGAAGATATTCTATCATCAATGATTGCTGATGATAAGGATAAATCTGATAAAAAAAATGTCAATGAAATTAAAAATGACAAAAAGAAGAAAACAAAGAGTCGAAAAAAGATAGTTTGTATTACGTTAATTTTTGTATCTTGTATAATTCTTGGAGGTTTTTTGCTATTTAGCTATTTTAATTCTTTTTCTTACTTAATGAGTAATGGATACTCACTTGAGAAAAAAGATAATTATTCAGCTGCATATTATAAGTATTTAAAGGCAGCACAAAAATTTGATTCTGCCAAGGCATATACTGATGCAGGTGAGATGCAGTACAAGATGAAGAATAAATCAAAGGCCGAGAAACTTTTATATAAGGCAATTGATTCAGACTCTACGTACAAAGATGCATATAAACTTTTAATTGACATTTATGAACAGGAAAAAAACTTTGATGCAATTTCGACACTAAAGGAAAGCAGTAGCAATTCAAAGATACAGGCTCTTTTTAAGGATATTGTTACAGGCAAAGTTATTTTTTCAAAATCGGGCGGAAAATATGATGATGATATTGAGCTTACACTTAATGCATCAGGCTCTTATGATATATACTATACTCTAGATGGAAAAGAACCAGGAAAGAGTCAAGGAACCAAATATTATGAGCCAATAATCTTGTCAGAGGGAGAAACTGTTGTTAAAGCAGTTTGTGTCAATACTAATGGTAAGGTTGGAGTTGAAGCAAAAGAAAATTACAAAATCAGTTACAAAAAGCCTGGAGATCCAATTGTATCACCGGAAAGCGGGTCATTTGTAAAACCTGAAACAATCACAATTTCTGCAGATGGTGGATGCCGGATATTTTACACATGGGATGGATCTGATCCGAATGTTAATTCTGCCGAGTATACCGGACCTATAGACATGCTTCCTGGTAATAATGTTTTGTCTGTCATTGTTATTGATAAGCATGATCTTTCTTCTAATATAGTTAGAAAAAATTATATTTTTAATCAATAATAAGAAAGAGTAACATATGGATAATGAAATCCAGCTCGACATTCCACTTACGCATGTAGGAAATGTTTTTGGACAGCTCGATAAAAATGTAAAAATAATTGAAGAGAGACTAAATGTTGTAATAACTCAACGAGGGGATTCTATAAAAATATCCGGAAGTGATAATAATGCAACTGTAGCCGAAAAAGTAATTGATGAACTCTTAGAATTAAGCATCCGTGGTAATGAAATAACAGAGCAGAATGTTCAATACGCTTTATCTATTAATGCAAATGAATTGGAACAGCACAAGCTATTAAGTATTGATGATTATATTATATGCAGGACTTATTTAGGCAAGCCAATTAAGTCTAAAACTATTGGCCAAAAAAATTATGTTGATTCTATCAGAGATGAGATGATCGTTTTTGGATCAGGGCCTGCCGGAACAGGGAAAACTTATCTTGCAATGGCAATGGCTGTTGACTCATTTCAAAAAGAAGAAGTCCAAAAGATAATTTTAACAAGACCTGCAATTGAAGCCGGTGAAAAATTGGGTTTTTTGCCAGGGGATCTTCAAAGCAAAATAGATCCATATTTAAGACCATTGTACGATGCACTTTATAATATAATGGGACCTGAAAACTTTCAGAGAAATATGGAAAGAGAACGAATAGAAGTTGCTCCACTGGCTTATATGAGAGGCCGAACGCTAGAGAACGCTTTTATTATACTAGATGAAGCACAGAATACCACACCGTCTCAAATGAAGATGTTTCTCACCAGAATCGGTTTCGGATCAAAAGTAGTTATTACCGGTGACAGAACCCAAAAGGATCTTCCTAATGATGCGGTTTCAGGCCTTGATATGGCTGAAAAGATATTAAAAAAAGTGAAAGGAATTTCTTTTATAGAATTAACAGGAAAAGATGTTGTGAGACATCCTCTTGTACAGAGAATAGTTCAAGCATACGAAGATTATGAGACAAGTCAAATTAAAAAGACAAATAGAAAAGAATCAAAGAACCAGACCAGAAGGAAGCAATAATCCTTCTCTTAGAAGAATACTTATGATTTTAATCATATCAGTTATTTCTATCATGTTTGTGTGGTTTTATATTGGCCCCAATGAACTGATGATGGATCAGATTTTATTTATTTCAGCAACAGGTCTTATTATGCTGTCGCTATTTATCTATACAATTATGTCAGAAAGAAAAAAAGGGATTATAATCTTTGAGAGCACATCCTATATACGTTTGTTTTTTATCATTCTGATTCAATGGATTATTAATCAGATTTATCCATATATGCCTGAATTCTTACCTGTTTTTATGATTATTTCGTTTCTGATTTTACCTGGAATGGGTCTTATTTGCGCCTTTGAATTTGTATTTTTCGATATATTGCTGTTTTGTATTACGGCACAGCCTGATTCATATGTACTCATTTATCTCATTAGTGAAGCGTCTATGGGTGTTCTTTTTGCAACATTGATGCTTGAAAATCATAGAGAAGGGAAAAAGGGACTTTGCTTGTCCATTCTTCTTGGTGTTACTGCATGTTTTAATATGTTGTTTTATTTTTATAATACCGATCATTTTGTTTCAAAAGAAAATTTACTTATATCTATAATGTCTGGAATAGGGTTTGTACTATTTGGCTTATTTATTTATCCTTTTTTTATTCGTTTTTTTGAAAGAGAAAAAGATGCATTGTTTAGAGCTATCTTAAATGATTCAGCTATGTTTAGGCAAGAAATCAAGAATTTTTCAGAGATGGAATATACGCATGCTCTTCGTGTGTCAAAGTTATCTGCATCTGCAGCCGAAATCATTTCCAGTGATACGAGATTAGCCATGGCAGGAGGATTATATTATAGACTTGGAAAAATCTATGATAAGGATAACAGTCGTGCTATAAAAATAATGGAAGATAATTGTTTTCCAAGAGAAGTTATAAATATTGTATATGAATATAACGGGATAATGCGAATTCCTACGACTCGAGAATCAGCAATTATCCATATGGTTGATAATGTGATCACTCGAATTGAACTAATGAAAGATGACTCTATGAATAACTCATGGAATCAGAATATGGTTATATACCAGACATTAAATGAATTATCGCAAAAGGGTATATATGATAATTCAGGGTTAAGTATGAATCAGTACTTGAAGGTCAGAGATTTCTTGGTTAATACTGATCTGACCATCTGTTATGCAGGAGGATAATAAGTTGACGATTTTATTTTCAAATGATATAAATGCTGATTTCGGATTTGACATGGAAGAAACAGCAAAAATTGTAATTAATGGTGCTCTTGATCATGAAAAATTCCCATATGAATGCGAAGTCAGCATATCAATTGTGGATGGATATACGATCAAAGGTTTAAATAACAATTTTAGAAAAATAGACAAGGTTACTGATGTTTTATCATTTCCAATGCTTAATTATATAGCACCAGGAGATTTCTCTGATGTAGGAGATGACAATGATACGATTTCACCTGAATCTGGAGAAATAATGCTTGGAGATATCGTCCTTTGTAAGGAAAAAATACTTGCACAGGCTGAGGAATACGGACACAGTGTAAGAAGAGAATATTCTTTTCTTATAGCACATAGTATGTTACATTTAATGGGTTATGATCATATCGATGATAATGAGCGACGGATTATGGAGAAAAAACAGGAAGAGATACTTGAATCTGTTAATATTACAAGAACATTGGAGGAATAAAAATGAAAAAAATAAGGATAGCTCTGTTTATAATTATTCCAATAACAGCAATCGTACTTATTATAACAGCCGTATTTGCAAGCAGAACTAAAAAGGATGATACTTCTAATAAAACTACAAAGAACGAGCCTAAGGTTACAAAAGAAAAAGTAGTAGATACAAAAGAAACAGTAAGTGTGCTTACAGGTATGCCTGAGAGCAAAGCAGAAGCTGATAGAAGACCTTATGCAATAATGACTGAGAATACAAAAGATGCAATTCCTCAGTATGGTCTCAATTCTAGCTCACTTATATATGAATGTCCTGTAGAAGGCGGAATCACTCGTCTTATGGCAATATATGAAAGTACAGATGGACTTGATAGAATCGGTAATGTACGATCATGTAGACCTTATTTTCCAATTATTGCATCTGAATATGATGCGGTTTATGTCCACTATGGACAAAGTGCCGAGGGAAAAGCTGTACTTGATTCAGGAATTGTAGACGAATTAAATGGATTAAGTGGAGTTGGTAACAAGGTTTTTTATAGATCATCTGACAAAAAAGCGCCGCATAATGCTTATACAAGCGCCGCAGGATTAAAGGCCGGATCAGATAAAATGAATTTTGCCACTACTTATGATAGCAGTAAGCAGCAACATTTTCAGTTTGCAACGGAGAAAGAACCGAATCTTCTCTCTGGTGGAACAGATGCCAAGAAGGTATCATTATATTTCTTTAATAATGCTCCATATTTTACCTATGATACTACGACTGGATTATATAACAGATTTGAATTTGGAGCTAAACAGATAGATGCTGTTGATGGCAAACAGATTACTGTTAAGAATATCATCTTGGAAAATGTAACTTCTTCAAAATACAACGAGAACAAGGGAACACTTAACCTTGGTGTTGTAGGAAGTGGTGTCGGTAAGTATATAACAAATGGTAAATGTATAGATATTAAATGGAAAAAAGATTCCGAGAAGGCAATGACAACATATTTTGATGCTACAGGTAAGAAAATCATTCTTAATCCAGGACGTACCTGGGTATCATTAATAGAAGAACAATATGCAGATAGAAATTCAATTTCTGCAACAGCTGAGTAAAAAGGTTTAAAATGACGGATAGTAACAAGAAGAGAAATACCATATTGGTTCAAGGCTCGATTTTTGCTGTAGCTTCACTGATCAGTAGGATAATCGGACTTATTTACCGGGTGCCTTTGACATCCATTATTGGAAAAACAGGCAATGATTATTATGGAACGGCATATACCGTTTATAATATCGTACTTATTTTTTCTTCTTACAGTATTCCACTTGCTGTATCAAAACTGGTTTCGGCAAGAATGGCGAAGCATGAATATGAAAATGCAAGAAGGGTGTTCAGAGGATCCCTGATATTTGCAATTGTTACCGGTGGCATTGGCATGGTTATTGTATTTTTTGGGGCCGGCGTATTTACAAGCTGGCTAAAAACTCCAATGTCAACTCCTGCACTTAAGATCCTTGCTCCGGTTATTTTGATGGTGGCAATCGTTGGTGTTCTAAGAGGCTTTTTTCAAGGTTTGAATACAATGATCCCTAGCTCTATTTCTCAGATAATTGAGCAGATCATGAATGCAGTTGTCAGTGTAGTAGCAGCGTTTATCCTGTTCGGATACGGAAGCAGAGTCGGTGCTGTACTTGGTAATAAGGATAAATATGCAGCAGCATATGGTGCCAGTGGCGGAACATTAGGTACATTCGCAGGCTCACTGGCAGCTCTTATCTTTATGATTTTTATTCACTTTTTATATAGAAAAGTGTTTAAACGAAAGCTTAAAAAGCAAAGAAATGTATCGGTTGAATCATATAGAAGTATCTTTATTGCGCTTATTCTAACGATTATTCCTGTCATACTTAGTACAGCCGTTTACAATTCAGTTTCAATTTTAGAAACATATATATTTAAAAATATTGCTACACTTCAGACATATTCAGAACATCAGATTTCTACATGGTGGGGAGTCTATACTGGAGAAGTATCGGTTTTAAAAAATATACCGATTTCAATTGCGTCTGCTATGGCAGCATCAAGTGTACCGGCAATAACAGCATCTTTTAACAAAAATGATAAGGCTGAGGTTGAACATCAGATAACATCTGCTACGAGATTTATATCGATTATAGCCTTACCATGTACAGTTGGAATGATCGTACTGGCCAATCCGATTCTTAAACTCTTATTCCATGATCCAGATAATGTATCTGCTTATATGCTGATGTTTGGAGCCTTATCAATTCCTTTTTTCTGTATATCGACTCTTACCAATGGACTCTTACAGGGAATAAATAAGATGAGCGAACCGGTTAAAAATGCACTTTTAGCCTTGGTTTTGTATGCTGTATTTTTGATATTTACGTTGGAAGTATTGCATCTGAATATATATGGTGTGTTAATATCTCTTGTTTTCTATGGTTTTATGATGTGTATCCTAAACAGGAGGGCATTAAACAAATATAGCAAGATCAAGCAGGATATTTTTAAGACATATGTTCTTCCACTTATTGCTTCAATAATTATGGGAATATTTGTATATCTTGGATATCAGCTTATGAACATTGCAACTCACTCTAATGCAATAAGCACTTTATTTGCAATACTTGTTGGTATTTTCACTTATTTTATTTCAATTGTTAAGATTCATGGAATAACTGAAAATGAAATGAGACGTTTTCCTAAGGGAGAAATGCTAGTAAAATTTGCAAATAAACTTCATCTTCTATAAAAGAAACGGGTGATTTTATTATGATATATGATATTTGTATAGTTGGAGCAGGAGCCTCAGGCCTCTTTGCTGCACAATATCTTGCCAATCGTGGAATGTCCGTTGTTCTTGTAGAGGGAAATGATGCATTTGGCAAGAAATTAAGGTTGACCGGTAATGGAAGATGTAATTTAACAAATGAAAAAATGGAATCATCATGCTTTTATTGCAAGGATGATTCCTTTATTAGTTCTATTATAAGCACTGTTCCAAATGAAAGACTTTTTGATGAATTTAAAAATATTCTTTTGGATACGGTTAATCTAGATGGATACTATTATCCTGCCGATGTTTCATCGCAAAGTGTCATAAATGCATTATCAATTCCAATTTTAAAATCAGACATAAAAATTATCAACAAGACAAAAGTTCGTGAAGTACAAAAGAATGATGGTATATTTACAATTCTAGGGGATAAAAACATTAAGGCATCTGAGAGACCAGTTATCTGCTTATCCAGAAAACTTATTTTGTCATGTGGAGGTGCATCATATCCCAAAACAGGAAGTGATGGAAGCGGCATTAAGATCTTGGAAAAACTTGGTCTTAAGGTCACTAGACCTCTTCCCGCACTAGTTCCACTTATATGCAATAATAGAAATATATCGATGTTAAAGGGACTTAGACATATTGGCCGGATAACACTTTTGAATGATAAAAACAATACAATTACAGAGACTGGTGAGATTCAATATACGGAAGATGGCTTATCAGGAATAGCTATATTTCAGATAAGCAGAATAATCGTAAGGAAGATTGATAGAGGTGAAAAAGCAGAGCTTTTTATAGACCACATTCCAAATATGGATTATGATGAACTGGCAGATAATCTTAAGCGAAGATTTTCTTGCAAAAATTTTTCACTATCAGTACAAGAAGCACTTAATAGTTTAATACCGGGCAGATTAATAAATTATGTATTAGCGGAGTTGTCGATTTCATCAGATACTGAGGCTAATAAAATTGATAGCAATTTGCTTATTCGAATTTCTGATAAATTAAAAAATGATAGATTTGAAATTGCTGAATCCAAAAAATTAGATAAAGCACAGACAATATCAGGTGGAATAGATGTTTCTGAACTTGAATTTGAAACAATGGAAGTAAAGAAAATAAGTGGTTTATATACCACTGGGGAAATGATTGATTGCGATGGGATATGCGGAGGATATAATCTTTATTTTGCATTTTCCACATCGCTTATGGCTTGTGAGGGAATAATAAAAAAATATGCTACAGATAAATCAAATTAAAATGGATGCCTCAGAGAACAGTGATAAAAATTTACGGTCAAGGGCTATTAAGATTTTAAATTTAAAAGAGTCTTATATTGACGAGTTTAAAATACTTAGGAAATCGTATGATGCCAGAAAAAAACCTGATATTAAGATCATATATTCTGTTGCTATATCATTAAAGGATAAAAAAAAGGAAGAAAAGCTCTTAAAAAGAACAGGAAAGCATAAAATATCAGAGTATATTTCAGCTTCATATATAATCAACGGAGATGTATATCACCCATCTAAAAGACCAATAATTATCGGAGCCGGCCCTGCCGGTTTATTTGCGGCCCTTCTTCTTTCTGAAAAAGGATTTTCACCACTTATAATAGAAAGAGGGAAAAAAGTAGAAGAACGTTCAAAAGATATTGATAGATTTTGGAATGAAAATATCCTTGATACAGAATCTAATGTTTCATTTGGTGAAGGTGGAGCCGGAACATTTTCGGATGGTAAGCTTAATACTCAAATCAACGATAAATCAGGACGAAATGATTATGTATTGAAGCATTTTGTAGAATGTGGAGCTCCTGTCAGCATTTTGTATGATGCCAAACCACATGTTGGAACAGACATTTTAAAAAATGTAATTATAAATATCAGAAAAAAAATAGAAGATAATGGCGGAGAATTTTTATTCAATTCTTGCGTTACAGATTTTGTTATAGAAGATAATAAATTGACAAGTTTAATCATCAATGGTTCAAGAACTATTGATTGTCAGGATGTTATTTTATCAATAGGGCACAGTGCAAGAGATACGATTCATACTTTATATAAGCACAGCATCCCCATGACAGCCAAGAACTTTGCTGTTGGATTCAGAGTTGAACATACAAGAAAATTTATTGATTATTCACAGTACGGAGTCGAAAAAGATTTTCTTCCAGCAGCTTCATACAAGCTAACAGATAATCTATCTAATAATAGAGGGGTATATTCTTTTTGTATGTGTCCTGGTGGATATGTTGTCAATTCATCAAGTGAAAATAATGCTATGGTTGTAAATGGAATGAGTTATAGTGGAAGAAATGGAGATAACTCAAATAGTGCGATAGTTGTTTCTGTTGGTGAAAAGGAATTTAATATAAATGATCCAATGTCAGCATTGAGATATCAGCTTGATATAGAGAAAAAAACATTTGAAATCGGTGCAGGCACGATACCACAGCAGCTCTATTCTGATTTTAAAAATGATACCGTTTCATCCAGTTATGGCTCATATTCTTCTTGTACTAAGGGGGGAACATCCTTCCAAAATCTACGACATATTTTTTCGGAGGAGATCAATAATTCCTTTATAGAAGGGATGCAATCTTTTGATAGAAAAATACCTGGATTTGCATCTGGTGATACAATACTTTCAGGTATTGAGAGCAGAACTTCATCTCCAGTAAGAATAACAAGAAATGAAAATGGAACTTCTTCCGTCAGTGGATTATTTCCATGTGGAGAAGGCGCTGGATATGCAGGTGGGATAATGTCTGCAGCAATGGATGGTCTTAAAATAGCAGAGAAAGTGATAAATTTTACAAGATGAATGAGACAGTATACGGAATAAGCGATATTTCAGTATATACACCGATGATGCAACACTATCTAAGTGTTAAAACCGAATACAGAGATTGTATTTTATTTTATCGACTTGGGGATTTTTATGAAATGTTTTTTGATGATGCCAAGGTCGTATCAAAAGAATTAGAGCTTACGCTTACAGGAAAAAGCTGTGGCACAGAGGAACGCGCCCCTATGTGCGGAATACCTTTTCATGCAGCTGATACATATATAAACAGGCTGGTTAAAAGAGGCTACAAGGTGGCGATATGTGAGCAGCTAGAAGATCCCAAAACTGCAACCGGAATTGTGAAAAGAGGAGTTATCAGAGTAGTAACACCTGGAACCAATTTGGATAATTATTCACTTGACGAATCAATGAATAATTATTTGATGAGTGTTTGCGTTGTAGAGGATGTTTTCGGCATATCACTTTGTGACATTTCCACAGGTGAATTAATGCTTACTGAAGTCAAGGGAATAAGCGGATTCTATGACCAGTATAACAAGTCACAGCCATCAGAGATTATTTGTAACGATGCATTTGTGCTCTCAGGAGTCGATGTAGACGTAATAAAGAATAAGGATAATACAGCAGTATCTGTTCTTAATTCAGGTTATTTTGATGATTCTGAAGCGCTAAGACTTATTAGTGATAAATTTCCTAATGAGGTCATTAGTGGTACGGATATCAATGAGTTTCCGACAGGAATATTATCATGTGGAGCGATTCTAAAGTATTTATTTGAAACACAAAAAAATGACCTAATAAACATTTCTTCTATTAAAATAGTTCATGACAGTACGTTCATGGAACTAGACAGTGCTACCAGAAGAAATCTTGAATTAACAGAGACACTTCGAGATAAGGAAAAACGCGGTTCTCTTTTATGGGTACTTGATCATACAAAAACAGCAATGGGTGCAAGATTCCTTAGGCAGATGATAGAGGAACCACTTAAATCCAAACAAGAAATCGAAAAAAGATTAGACTGTGTCGATGAATTTTTAAAGCATGTTGTTGATAGAGAAGAATTACGAGAATATCTGAATCCAGTTTATGATTTGGAGAGATTGGTAACAAGAGTTTCTTATAAAACAGCAAATCCCAGAGATCTTGTGTCTCTTCGTGGTTCGCTAAATTCTCTGCCACCGATCAAACAGGTGCTTTCTGGATTTGACTCAAAATTAATAAATGAGATCAATAATGATATTGATTCACTTAGTGACATCTGCAGCATTCTTATAAATTCAATTAATGATGAACCACCTGTATCCGTCCACGATGGCAATATAATCAAAACTGGATTTGACGCTACGGTTGATGAACTTAGATTGGCTCAGACAAATGGCAAAACATGGATTGCAGAACTAGAATCAGGTGAAAAAGAAAAAACAGGGATCAAAAATTTAAGGGTAAGGTATAACAAGGTATTTGGTTATTATATTGAAATAACCAATTCAAATCTTGACCAAGTACCTGATAGATATATCCGAAAACAAACGCTTACAAATGCTGAGAGATTTTTTACACCAGAATTAAAGGAAATGGAAAATAAAATCCTTGGAGCGGAAGATAGGCTGTATTCGCTTGAGAATTCTATATATAATCAGATTTTGGATAAGATCACAGAAAATGTTCAGCGAATACAGAAAACGGCTCGCTCCATTGCTAAAATTGATGCTCTTATTTCTCTTTCAGTTGCTGCAGAAAGAGGTAGTTTCAAAAGACCCAAAATTAATGAGAGAGGTAAACTGGTTATAAAAAAAGGACGTCATCCTGTTGTAGAGAAAATGATGAAGGATTCTCTTTTTGTAGATAATGATACAGAACTTGATACCAAGGATAATCGTGTTGCCATTATAACCGGACCTAATATGGCAGGAAAATCTACATATATGAGACAGGTCGCTCTCATTACACTTATGGCTCAGATTGGGTCATTTGTGCCTGCTGAAAGTGCAGATATAAGTATCGTAGACCGAATATTTACAAGAGTTGGAGCATCAGATGATCTGTCAAGTGGACAGAGTACATTTATGGTTGAGATGAATGAAGTGGCCAATATTCTCAAGAATGCAACTAAGAATTCTCTTTTGATACTCGATGAAATAGGCAGAGGAACCAGTACTTTTGACGGTCTTTCAATAGCCTGGGCCGTTGTAGAATATGTCAGTGACCCTAAAATAATCGGAGCCAAGACGCTATTTGCCACACATTATCATGAACTGACAGAACTTGAAGGCAAATTATCAGGAGTTCATAATTACTGCAGTGCAGTAAAAGAAAATCCAGACGGGATTGTGTTTCTTAGAAAGATTGTTCGAGGCGGGGCAGATAGAAGTTATGGTATAGAGGTGGCTAAGATTGCCGGTCTTCCTAAAGAAGTTATCGACAGAGCTGAAGATCTGCTTCAAGAGATACTTAAAAATGATCTTTCCACTGTAACCCAGTCAATTGAAGCTGTTGGTGATGTGATGAAAGCCAGCGAAAAGAAAAAAGCAGCCCAGAGCAATAATGATGATTCCAACCAGCTATCCTTTCTTGGAGCCCTAAGTGATAATGATATTATTGATGAAATTATACACATGGATCTGAGCGCCATGACTCCAATTGAAGCCATGAATGAACTAGATTCCATTCAAAAGAAGGTTAAAAATAGATGGTAGAACATGAAATAAAACTTCTTGATGAAGAAACGATAGGCAAGATATCGGCCGGAGAGGTAATTGAGCAACCGGCTTCAATAGTAAAGGAACTTATTGAAAATTCAATAGATTCCGGAGCTTCAAGCATATCTGTTGAAATAAAAGAAGGTGGAATTTCATATATTCGTGTCACTGATGATGGATGCGGAATAAGTAGAAAGCAGATAAGAAATGCCTTTTTGAGACACTCTACCAGTAAAATCCAAAATGCAGATGACCTGTATTATGTTCATACACTTGGATTCAGAGGTGAAGCACTTGCTAGCATTGCAGCTGTATCTAAGGTTCGACTTTTGACAAAATCTATTAATGATCCACTTGGAACAACCGTATATATTGAAGGTGGACAGGAAATCGAATTTGAAGATTGTGGTACGCCTGATGGTACCACATTTATTATTACTGATATTTTTTATAATACGCCTGTCAGGAAGAAATTTCTTTTAACTTCTACTTCAGAGGGAAACCAAATTCAAAATCTGGTTGAACATATTGCTTTTTCACACCCGGATATTTCATTTAGATTTATATCAAATGGAAGTGAAAAGATACTTACCCCGGGAAATGGAAGTCTTAAGGATACAGTTTATAAAATACTTGGAAATGAAATCGTGAAAAATATTTTACCAATAAAAGCCGGCAATGAAAACGTTAAGATATCCGGATATATAGGTAAGTCTGTAATAAATCGAGGAAACAGAAAATACGAAACATTTTTTGTGAATAAAAGATACATACATGATAAGGCACTTTCAAAAGCTGTAGAGGAAGGTTATGAAGGTTTTCTGATGCAGCATCAGTATCCATTTTTTATTTTATTTCTTGATTTTCCGGATGGTGCTGTAGATGTTAATTTTCACCCCAAAAAAGAAGAAGTCAGATTTGAAAGAAAAAATGACATCTGTGATGAATTAGTAAAATCTGTTCATGATAGATTAACACTTCGAGAAGACATTGATGTAGTTCCAATCAATGATATTGTTAAAGCAAATACAACTAAAGATATTGATATACTTGAAGAAAATAATGATTATGTAGTTGACTTTTCAGAATCTGAGAAGTCTTATGTTGCAGAAACTAATGTAAGCGTATATAATTCCAGTGTTAAAAAACCTGCATTTCAGGGATTTGAGCCTTTTGAAGACAAGAAAACAGATGATACGGTTTTAATACCTGAATTACGTGATGATATTCCTGTTAAATATGAGCAAAGAAGTTTTTTGACAGATGAAAGCAGACCATTTTTTAATATAATAGGACAGGTCTTTGACACGTACTGGATAATCGAGTATAAGGGCAAGATGTTTATAATTGATCAGCATGCTGCGCATGAAAAGGTCAATTATGAGAGATTGGTAAAGAAAGTTCATAATCAATCTGTTGTCTCACAAATACTTAGCCCACCAATTATCATTTCGCTTAACGAAGAAGAACAGACGAATCTTAATCAACATTTTGAGGACTTTGAAGCATTAGGATTCAAACTTTCACCTTTTGGAGGAAACGATTTTGCACTTTCTGAAGTTCCCTATGAAATGGAATCTGTTGATAAAAAACAACTTTTCTTAGATATAATTGAAGAGGCCGGAAAGTGGAAGAAACTTTCGGATACAAGACTTGTAAGGGATAGACTTGCAACGATGGCGTGTAAAGCTTCTATTAAGGGCAATCAAAGTGTGTCTAGAGGAGAAATTGAAGAATTGATATCAGAATTATTAACGTTGGATAATCCATATCATTGCCCTCATGGAAGACCAACTATGATTTCTTTTGATAGAAATGATCTGGATAAAATGTTTAAGAGGATCGTATAATGGCAAACAAGCCAAAATTAATTATAATAGCTGGACCCACAGCTGTTGGAAAAACAGATATATCTGTAAAAGTTGCAAAAAAACTCGGCGGAGAAATTATCTCCGCCGATTCCATGCAGGTATACAGAGATATGAATATCGGGACAGCAAAAGCGACAAATGAAGAAATGCAGGGAATACAGCATCATTTGATTGATGTTTTGGATCCTTCTGATAATTTTAACGTTTCTATTTTTAAAAATCTTTCAGATACTGCAATCATGGATGTGTTATGCAGAAACAAAGTGCCTATAATGGTTGGCGGTACAGGTTTTTACATTCAGGCAGTATTATATAATATAGATTTTTCTGAAGGTGAAACCGATGAGGCTTATTCAGAAAGTTTATATAAACTGATAGCTGAAGAAGGTGAAAATGCAGAAGAAAGATTGTATGAAAAACTAAAAAAAATAGATCCAGCCTCATCAGAGATCATACATAAAAACAATAGTAAAAGAGTTATAAGAGCTTTGGAATACTATCACTGCACCGGAAAACCTATATCAGAAAAAAATGATGAAGAAAAAAACAAAGAAGAAATCTTTGATTCTTATTTTTTTGTCATCACCGATGATAGGCAGACTCTTTACGATAGAATAGACAACCGTGTGGATAAAATGATAGAAGATGGTCTATTAAATGAAGTTTTGAATTTATATAAAAGAGGTATTAGTCAAGAATCAACCGCAATGCATGGTATTGGTTATAGTCAGCTTCTTCCTGTTGTAAAGGGAGAAGATACATTAGAACATGCAGTTGAAATAATTAAAAGAGATTCAAGAAGATATGCCAAGAGACAGCTGACATGGTTTAAAAGAGAGAAAAAAGTGATCTGGATCGATCGTCAGGATTTTAAGGACAACGAAGAGATTGCAGATTATATAAGTAAAAAATATTTGGAGGAATAGGTTTTGGAAATTTACAATGATTTTGGTATTCAAAAAGAAGTTTATGATTTTGGGGAAAAAATATTAACTGATCTTGAAGCACGATTCAGGGTAATAGATAAAAATGCAGAATACAATCAGCTAAAGGTGATTCGAGCAATGCAAGATGCGAATGTTGATGCAGAATGTTTTAATGCATCCAGTGGATATGGATATGATGATATCGGAAGAGAAAAACTTGAAAAGGTTTATTCTAATACATTTAAAACAGAAGATGCTCTGGTACGTCCCCAGATCACTTGTGGAACTCATGCCTTAGCACTGGCCATGATGTCAAATCTAAGACCTGGTGATGAACTCTTGTCACCGGTAGGGAGACCATACGACACTCTAGAAGAAGTAATAGGGATAAGAGATTCAAGAGGCTCGTTAATGGAATATGGCATATCTTACAGAGAGGTCGATCTACTTCCAGACTTTTCTTTTGATTATGAAGGAATAAAAAAAGCAATCAATAAAAATACAAAGCTTGTAACTATACAGCGTTCAAAAGGTTATGCATCGAGACCTACCTTTTCTGTAAAACAGATAGGTGAGCTTATATCATTTATAAAAAGTATAAAGCCGAAAGTTACGATAATGATCGATAATTGTTATGGGGAATTTGTTGAAACAATCGAACCATCAGAAGTTGGTGCAGATATGATTGTTGGTTCTCTGATAAAAAATCCTGGTGGTGGACTGGCTCCTATCGGCGGATATATAGCGGGAACAAAAGAATGTGTAGAAAATGCTTCATATAGACTAACGAGTCCGGGTCTCGGAAAAGAAGTAGGAGCATCGCTTGGGATTCTTAGATCCTTTTATCAGGGTTTTTTTATGGCACCAACAGTAACAGCTTCAGCATTAAAAGGAGCAATTTTTGCAGCTAATATATATGAAAGACTTGGATTTAAGTGTATTCCAAATGCAACGGAATCAAGACATGATATTATTCAGGCTGTTGAACTTCGTGATCCTAAAAAACTACAGGCATTTGCAGAAGGAATCCAAAAAGCATCTCCAGTGGATTCTTATGTCACACCGATTCCCTGGGATATGCCCGGATATGATTCCAAGGTTATCATGGCTGCTGGATCGTTTGTCCAAGGCTCATCTATTGAGCTTTCATGTGATGGACCACTTAGAGAACCATACTCAGTTTATTTCCAGGGAGGTCTTACATGGCCTCATGCGAAACTTGGAATACTTTCATCCCTTCAAAAACTTTGTGATGCCAACCTTGTGAATGTAAATTCATTATGCTAAAATATTTTATTGTCTGATAGTCCTGTCCCAAATAATTGACAGGTTTTATATGAACAAAGAGAATATTGCAATCAAGGATTTATCTGCTTCTGACAGGCCATACGAAAAGGCTGTCCGTTTTGGCATGCAAGCACTTAGTGACAAGGAACTTTTATCTATTTTTATAAGGTCTGGAACGCAAGAATCATCTGCATTGGATATTTCAGACAGGATATTATGTTTCAGGGCCGGTAATCTTAGAAATTTAGTGGATTTATCTTATGACGAATTTCTTAACTTTCCTGGAATAGGTGAGATCAAAGCTTTACAGCTCAAGGCAATAGCTGAAATAACCGAGAGATTAAGCAGAGATAAGAGAAATGAAAAGATTGTACTTTCGAATCCCGAAAGTATTGCATGGTATTTTATGGAAACTATGCGATCTCTTGATCGAGAAAATCTTGTTGCTGTGTTTTTTGATGTAAAATCAGGGCTTATAGGATACAGGACCATAGCTGTAGGTAGCAGAAATATCGCCCCAGTGTGCCCGGATGTTATTTTCAAAGAAGCTGTTTCATTAAAAGCAGCATACATGGTATTGATACATAATCATCCAAGTGGAGATCCGACTCCGAGTAAAGCAGACATAGAAGTTACAAAGAGAATAAAAGAGTGTGGAAATATAATGAATATTCCCCTTAGTGACCATATCATTATAGGAGACAATAGTTTTTACAGCTTTTATAACGATAAAGCATGTAATTAGTAGGAGGGAAACTTTAATGTCTAATGGGTACGGCATAGATTTAGGAACATGCAATTTAAAGATTTACAGCAAATCAGCACAAGCTGTTACAAATGTAAAAAATACAATTGCATTGTATGACAAAGACAAAATATATGCATACGGAGATGATGCTTATTCAATGTATGAAAAGGCACCGGAAAACATCGGTGTATCATTTCCAATAAGTAATGGGGTCATATCTGATTTTAATAATATGCAGGGGCTTCTCATTCATGTACTTGAAAATGAAGTCAAGGCTCATTTAAAGGGATCTGATATTGTTCTTGCAGTTCCGACGGATATAACTGAGGTTGAAAAAAAAGCCTTTAACGATATGTTTGCCAGAAACAAATCAAAGATCAAGGTAAAGAGTGTATCTCTGTGTGAGAAACCTCTTGCAGATGCACTTGGTATGGGAATTGATATAACAGAACCTACAGGTGTAATGGTAGTAGATCTTGGCGCAGATACAACAGAGATATCAGTTATTTCTCTTGGAGGGCTTGTTCTTTCTAATCTTCTTACTTTTGGCGGAAACCGATTAGATGATGATATTGTTACACATCTAAAGAGAAAATATAATCTTCTTATCGGAAGAAAAACGGCTAAAGAATTAAAAGAAAAAATCGGCTCTACCAGTGAGGGAAGAGGCGAAAGCATGGAAGTTGTAGGAAGAGATGTTGTTGCAGGCCTTCCGGTTTCTATGACTATTGATTCTGATATGGTCTATGAAGCCATTAAGGAAGATCTTAACAGTATATGTAATTCAATTAAAACCATACTTGAAAAGGTTCCACCTGAGATTGCCAAGGATATCGTTTACTCAGGAATATATCTTACTGGTGGTTCATCTTCGATACATGGTATCTCGGATCTTTTTAATGAACTTACTAATATCAAAATGAACGTGGCAGAAGACGGAGAAAATACTGTAGCTCTTGGACTTGGAAGGATTCTTACTGACAATAAGTTCCGTCAGTATGGTTACACGATGAGATCAAGGATATATAGTTAATCAAGGCTAGTGTATGGAAAAGAAGAAAAAAACAAGAATTCCCTCGGAATCATTATTTATAATATTATTTACAGTAGGAATAATTTTTCTACTCCTTAGTTATGTCAATAATTTTAAGGGTGGAATATTTGGAACTGTAACTAATGCAATTTTTGCACCGATTCAGACTGGAATTGAACGGGTAGGTTCTCGGGCATCAAAGTATAGAGCGGATTCAAAAACAATAGATGAGCTTACTTCCGAAAACGAAAAATTAAAAAAGCAGAATGAAAATCTCACTTCAAAATTAAGTCAGATACAGCTTCAGAGTTCTGAGCTTGAAAATCTTCAGAAGCTGTATAAACTAGATCAACAGTACACAGGTTATAATAAAACTGGTGCAAGGATTATAGCTCGTGGATCGGATAACTGGTTTAATACATTTACAATAGACAAGGGTACAAAGGATGGCATTCGGACAGATATGAATGTTATTGCTGATGGCGGTCTAGTTGGAATCGTAATTAAATCAGGCAGAAATTATTCCTTAGTTCGTTCGATTATTGATGATACATCTAACGTCAGTGGTATGTCTCTAAATACAGGAAATACTTGTATAATATCAGGAAATCTTCAATCTATGACAAAAAGTAATAGGATTAAGATTACAAATCTTGAAAATCCTGATAACAAAATTAAAAGCGGTGAGCCGATTGTAACAAGTAATATAAGTGACAAATATCTTCCTGGAATTCTTATTGGATATTTGGATAGTACAAAGGAAGATTCTAATCAAATGACATTTTCAGGTACAGTTACTCCTGCCGTTGACTTTAAACATTTGCAAAATGTTCTTGTTGTTCTATCTAAAAAGGAGACGGGAGCAAAATGAAAATAATTCCTATTTTAAAGAAGGCTGTCGTTTTGCTTGTCTCGGTATTTATACTGAACATTTTGCAAACGGCGGTTTTTCCTTATCTTGCATTGGGAGGAGTAATTCCTAATTTGCTTCTTGTACTTACTTCTTTTTATGGATTTATGAGAAATCGACGTGAAGGAATGATTGCAGGACTTTTGTGTGGACTTGTAATCGATTTTTCATCAGGTACGCTTTTTGGAACACATGTTATTATCCTCTTAACCATTGGATACCTAAATGGTCTATCCAGAAAAGTATTTTTTGGTGATGATGTTAAACTGCCTATATTGTTTGTCGGATTAAGTGATTTACTGTATGGTTTATTCATTTATCTTGTATCTTTTGCATTTAGACAAAGTGGGGATTTTAATTTTTATCTGATGAATATAATCATTCCTGAAGCTGTTTATTCAGTTATGATTTCTTTTGTATTATATTTTATATATGCAAGAATATTTATATGGATGAATCGTGAAGAGAGAAAAGTGGAGCATATACTTTGAGTGAATTGATATATAAGATCAAAGAAAAATTTTTTAATACCAGAATAAATATTGTATTTGTGATTTTTGCTGTTTTTTTCTGCATTTTGATTTTGCGTCTATTTGTACTTCAAATAGTGAGAGGTCAAAAATATCTGTCCAATTATAATCTATTGGTTGAAAAAAAAGAAAGCATAGATGCAACCAGAGGTAACATTTATGATAGGAATGGTAAGCTATTGGCATATAATGAAATGGCTTATTCTGTTACCATAGCCGATACTTTTTCAAACTATACCAGAGACCAGAAAAATGCTGCACTTAATAAGGAAATATATGATGTTGTTTATAATGCTGAGCGTCTTGGAGATACTGTTTCCAATGATTTCTCCATAAATTATGTCTCAGATGGCAACTATGAATTTAATGTAACTGGCAAGACGTTACAAAGATTCCGTGCAGATATTTTTGGTAAATCAAATATTTCTGATTTAGGTTATGATGAAAAAATTGGTATCAATACATCAAACGCTAGTGCTAAAACTATAATTGAATATCTTAGCAGTAAAAATAAATATAATATTTCAAAAAAATATTCTGAAAAATACAGATATGAGATTTTAACAATAAGATATGCAATGAGTTTGAATTCTTATAGAAAATATATTTCTACTCCTATTACAAGTAATGTTGGTAATGCAACGGTAGCTTACGTAAAAGAAAATTCTAATAACTTGCCAGGTGTTGCAGTAGAAGAGAAAACCATCAGAAAATACAATGATAGTAAGTATTTTTCTCATATACTTGGATACACAGGGAAAATATCAACCGAAGAATATGATGAACTTTCTAAAAAAAATAAAGGAACAACATCAAATGATATTGTTGGTAAGGCCGGAATAGAACAGGTTATGAATGATTTCCTTACCGGGAAAAAGGGAAGCGACACTTTGTATGTTGATAATATGGGAAATGTTATCAAACAGACCAAGCATGTGAATGCTGTTCCTGGCAATGACGTTTATTTATCTATAGATAAAGATCTTCAAGAGAGAACCTATAATCTTCTTGAATCAGAGGTAGCCGGAATTCTAGTATCAAATATGGCAAATATCAAGACCTTTGTTAAAACCGGAGACGAGGACATTGTTGTTCCGGTCTATGATGCTTATATTAATCTAATTCAAAATCAAGTTATAGATACATCACATTTTGAAGACAAGAATGCAACTGATCTTGAGAAAAAAGTATTAGAAGAATTTAATTCTAAATTCAGTGAGGTTCAATCATCTCTTAATGATAAGTTTTCAGGTGGTGATAATGTTGCATTTGGAAATGAAACTGATGAATACAAAGAATATGAAACATTTATAATCAAATATTTAAAAAATGAAAATGTAATTAATTCTGCAGCAATTGACACATCTGATGAAAAGTTCAAAGGTTGGTCAAACGGTACTATCAGCATAAATGAGTATTTGGAATATTGCATTAAAAAAGACTGGATAGATGTTTCGAAAATTTCTGCTGATTCAAAGTATGCCAATACTTCAGAATTATATAAAAATTTGTATGAATATGTGATTAATAATATTAAGACAAATAATGATTTTCAAAAAATTGTATATAAGTATGCTGTTTTAAACGATATGATAACCGGAAATCAGGTTTGTGCATTACTATATGATCAAAATGTGCTTCAGCCCGATGCAGCGACTAGAGATGCCCTTGTAAATGGCAAGACTTCAGCCTATAATTTTATGATTCAAAAAATCACTTCCTTAGAGATTACCCCAGGGCAGCTTGGCCTCACTCCATGTTCAGCATCTTGTGTTATTACCAACGCCAAGACCGGAGAACTACTGGCATGTGTATCATATCCGGGATATGATAACAACAAACTGGCTAATACTGTTGATTCAAAGTATTACTCATACCTTAATGCTAATAAATCCAGTCCACTTTATAATCATGCTACTCAACAGCAGACGGCACCAGGATCAACTTTTAAAATGGTAACAGCGACTGCAGGACTTACAGAAGGCGTTATTGATACATCAACAACATTTATTTGTAATGGTCAATTTGATCTTATCAGTAATAAGCCTAAATGCTGGATATATCCTGGCAGCCATGGCAAGGAAGTCTTAACAACTGCTATAAGAGATTCATGTAACGTCTTCTTTTATAATGTTGGTTATCTCTTAGCCGGAGGTGCATCAAATTATAATGATGGTTTAGGAATTCAAAGAATCAGTAAGTATGCATCAATGTATGGACTTACTGATAAGACAGGAATTGAAATTACGGAAAACAAATCTGATGTTGCAACAGAATATCCTGTAATGGCCGCAATTGGGCAGTCAAATAACAATATGACAACTATTGCATTAGACAGGTATGTTACCGCAGTTGCAAATAAGGGTACGGTTTATAATTACACTCTTTTAAATCATGTACAAGATAAAAAAGGGAAAGTAATAAAGACATATTCACCATCGGTGAAGAACCAGATCCAGGTTTTGAATTATGCTCAGTGGAGTGCAATTCATTCAGGTATGGAAATGGTTGTATCTAATCTTGCACCATTTGATAATAGTCCCGTTCCGGTTGCAGGTAAAACAGGAACAGCTCAGGAAAATAAAAATAGACCTAGCCATGCTTTATTTGTTGGTTTTTGCCCTGCAAATGATCCTGACATTGCAATTGCAGTCAGAATTCCTAATGGATATAAATCAGCATATGCTGCTAGTGTTTCAAGAGATATAATTGGGTGTTATTATAACGAAGAATCGTCTATTCAAAAGGCTAATGCAGTTCAAGCATTATCCATTACAAGTAGTTCTTCAGGAGATTAATTATGAATGATGCAGTTATGATCAGAAGTCTTCCGCATGGTATTTCATTGCGACTTGATCCAGACATACCCATAGAAGATATTCTTAGAGACATATGTTATAAATTTGCCTCATCTAGAAAATTTTTTGGGCAGTCAGATCTTGTCTTGGAGATTGAGGGAAGAAATCTGTCTGATGAAGAGCTCATAGCTGTGATTCAATCAATAGAATATAATTCTGATATTAAGGTCACGCTTGTAAGTATCAATAATAGAACTATAGATACTAGATTTATAAAGATGGATGAAAGTACCAAAGAAGAGTATATCGATAATAATGCCAAGATAATATATGAACTATCTCCAAACGAAAAAGAGATTTTTTCCGATTCATCAATTGTTGTATTGGGAAATGTACCTGAAGAGTACACCATTAGATCGCTAGGAAATATTATTGTAACAGGAGCATTATATGGAGCAGTCTTTGCAGGGTATCCAGGTAGAAGAAAATGTATAATTGCCTCAGGTCTAATGGAGGGAAGGGTACTAAATATTGGCGGAGAAAATTATACTCCAGAAAAGAAAAAAATGTTCTACGGTTATAAAAAACTTAAGGGAGCTTCAATTTTGTCGTATTCTGATGGAAAATTTTCTCTTACTGAATTTGGTGATATAGATATTTTACAGCACTTAAAGAGAAAGGCATAAAATGCTTTTTAGAAATTATAGATTTAAAAATTTAAATATTAGACTAATACTATGTGTAATAGTATTGACAATTGTTGGAATTCTTATAATAGGAAGTGCTGACATTGCATCTCAGAAGAGACAAATAGTTGGTCTTGTAATGGGACTTGCAGTAATGACAGCAGTTATGCTTATTGATTTTGAATTTTTGCTTCAATATCACTGGATCTTCTATGCATTAACCATAATTTTACTCGGTCTTGTGCTTGTCGTGGGAGTTGGTTCACATGGTGCAGTAAGATGGCTAAAAATTGGAGTTCGATTTCAGCCTTCTGAAATTGCAAAGGTATTTTTAGTACTTTTTTTTGCATGGTTTTTAAGTAAATACCAAGAAGATATCAATACTATTAAATGCCTATGTATAATTGCTGTATTATCAGCTGTTCCTCTTTTACTTATTTTAAAAGAACCGGATCTATCTACTACAATTGTTACATTCATGGTTATAGTAACTATGATATTCTGTTCCGGACTATCCAAAAAAATTGTTGTTCCAATTGTGTCATTCGGTGTTCCATTTACAGGTTTATATATACTGTTTGCCTATAAAACCGGCAAAACATTTTTAAAGGCTTATCAGGCAAAAAGAATTCTTTCATGGCTTCACCCAAATGATTATCCAGCTGATGCATATCAGCAGCAGAATTCTATTATGGCTATTGGATCTGGACTTTTTTTTGGAAAAGGACTCTATAATGATAGTACAACATCTGTAAAAAATGGTAATTATATTTCAGAACCTAATACAGACTTTATATTTGCAGTTGCAGGAGAAGAACTCGGTTTTATTGGATCAATGCTAATCATTCTCCTTATATTCCTGATTGCATTCGAATGTCTTAGAACTGCAAAAAAAGCAAAGAACTTAAGTGGAAGACTTTTATGCATTGGTATTGCATCAGTAATTGCATATCAGGGTTTTGTTAATATTTCCGTTGTAACAGGATTAATGCCTAATACAGGGCTTACACTTCCATTTGTAAGTTATGGACTTACATCATTACTTACACTTTTTCTGGGAATTGGTTTGGTTTTAAATGTTAGTCTTCATGAAAAACGGTATCACTAAGAATACAAATAAGCTATAATAATACGAGCAACGCAAAATGTATGCGCGAGGAGGTAATATGAATATAGGACTTGTAGCACACGATGCTAAAAAAAATCTTATGCAGAACTTTTGTATTGCATATAAGGGTATTCTAATTAAAAATGAACTTTACGCCACTGGAACTACGGGAAGATTGATAGAGGAAGTGACGAATCTTAATATTCATAAATTCCTTGCAGGACATATGGGTGGCACTCAACAACTCGGTGCTCAGATAGAGCATAATAACATTGATCTTGTTATATTTATAAGAGATCCATTGAATCCAAAATCCAATGAACCGGATGTAAATAACATTGTTAGAATTTGTGATGCAAACAATATTCCCCTTGCAACCAATCTTGCAACGGCAGAACTTCTTATTAAAGCACTTGACCGAGGAGATCTTGACTGGCGTGAAATGTACAAATAAAAAATTAGTTTCTATATTATTGATTGGATGTTGTGTTTTTTTGTCTTCATGCAGTTTTGATAGGTATGAAAGAAAATATAAAACAGTTCAGACATCTAATGATCTTGGTATAATATCTTCTTATTCAATAAATAATGAATTTTATTCGGCTTCATTATGTAAGCCATTAAAATCTAATACAGGAGTAGAGATTGCACCTGATATTTCTCATGTACAATCTGCAGCCGTGTTTGATGTGACGAGTAATCAGACACTTTTAAACTATAATATGCTAGATAAGGTTTATCCGGCCAGCACAACAAAGATTCTCACAGCATTAACAGCATTCAAGTACGGTAATTTGGATCAAAAGGTTACAGTTAGTGAAAATGCTGTTAATCAAACAGATGGTTCTTCGCTAGCTAATATAGCTGTTGGAGATGAACTTACTGTAAGACAGTTATTATATGGCTTGATGCTTCCAAGCGGCAATGATGCAGCTGTAGCAATTGCTGAGGGTGTGGCAGGTTCTGAAGAGAAGTTTGTTAAATTAATGAATGAAACAGCTCATTCTCTTGGAGCTACTCATTCACATTTTGTTACGACAAATGGTCTTCATAATGATGATCACTACACAACGTGCTATGATATGTATCTTATTTTTAATGCTGCATTAAAGTATGATGAGCTTGTTCAGATTATGAGTTCAAAGAGCTATGATGCATATTTCAGAGATGGGAATGGACAGCCCAAAAGCATGACATGGCATACCACCGATAAATTCTTAAATGGTGAGAAAAAACTTAGTGATGGTTTTTCTGTTGTTGCAGGAAAAACAGGTACAACATCAGAGGCAAAATATTGTTTAGCTCTTGTTACAAATGCTCCAAATGGGCACAAGATTATTTCATTTGTGTATAAAGCGGATAACCGATATAACCTTTATCTTTTGCAGAATGAGATATTAGGAATTGTGAAGTAGTTTCTTGTTATTTATATATGTATATATTATAATAAATCAATAACAATGCAGTCGCACTTCAAAGGAGGTTTCTCATGGTTGAATTAATTGTGGGGGAGAAGGGAAGAGGTAAGACTAAGCAACTTTTAGACAGGGTCAACAAAGCTGTGGAATCCGTTAGCGGGAATGTAGTGTTTGTTGACAGCAATACAAGCCATATGCTTGAGTTGGATCCAAAGATTAGGTTAGTAGTGCTTAATCGATATCCCCTTAAAACTACTGAAAATTTTTTGGGATTTGTAAACGGGGTTATTTCACAGAATAGAGACATTGAAGAAATTTACATTGATGGATTTTTAAAAAATGCTTGTATCGATGTTAATGAGGGCCTTGAAACAGCAATTTCAGACTTAGAAGAGTTATCTGAGATGTTTAACATTAATTTTATATTAAGCGTCTCAAAAGAGAAAAAAGATCTTCCGGATTCATTACAAGACAAAGTTATGCTTGCACTTTAATTTAGAAAGTTATAGAGGGGAGTTCTGTAAAACAGGACCCCTCTCTTTTTTGGAGATATATATAGATGCCTCAAAAACGAAAGGTCTTAAAATTTCATAGGCAGGTTCATTGGAACATAAGCTTATTTGTTATACTTGTTATTTTGATATATATTATTTTTCATATTTTTTCATATTTTACTAAAGGGTCTATTTCTATTTATGAAGTTAAAATGGGAAAGATAGCAAGAAATAATCACTATGAAGCGTTGGCAATACGAGAAGAAAGCGTAGTAAATGCAGATACAGATGGTTATCCGTTTTACTATGTTACAAATGGAAGTCGAGTTGGCATGAAGACCAATGTATATGCCATGGATAAGTCTGGCAATCTTTCCAGTAAGCTTTCTGGTGAGAGCATCGATGTATCTTCTGTATCAAAAAGCAATCTTCAAAAATTTTCAAAACTTGTTTCAATATTTTCAGATGGATATAATAGTGTTAATTTTAAATCAGCATACACATATGAAACTGATTTAAATGACCAGGTAGAGGGAATATATCATCAGGAAGCTGAAAAAAGTCTTCAAAACGAGATTCAGACAGCAATGCAAAATGGAACATATACGATATACCATCCTGCCAAAACCGGATTCTTATTATATTCTTTAGATGGATACGAGGGAGTAACTCTTGATAATTTTCAAAATGTAATCAACTCCGGAACTGATGATAAATCAAAGGATCTTAGAAAAGAAGAAAAAATATCATCAGGCAATCCTGTATATAAATTAATTACCTCTGACGACTGGAATCTGGTAATGAAAATAACAGATTCATCTGCCAATGAATTAAAGGATAAAAAAAATATAAAAATTAAATTTGATTATGATGGAGCATCGGCAAGTGCATCAAGCAGCATCAAAGATGTAGATGGAAATAAATATCTTATTCTTTCACTTGATGATTCCATGGAAAGATATGCTTCTTCAAGGTATGTTTCTATTGAACTTTTACTTAACCAAAAAGATGGTCTTAAAATCCCTAATTCTGCTGTTGTAAACCATAGTTTTTATAAAATACCTAAAGATTATTTCTTTAAGGGAAATAATTCTTCAGCTTTAGGCGTCATGTCAACGGAGTCAGGTGATTCGGGAACAGGTTTTATCCCTCTGGATATTTATTATTCTGACGATGACAACTATTATGTAGATATAAATGACTTAAGTGGTATTAAAAATATTCGACTTCCTGATACGCTTCAGACATTTAAGCTTAAAAATCACACCGCATCACTTACAGGAGTTTATAATGTAAATAAGGGTTATGCAACCTTTTCATATATCAACGTTTTGTATAAAACAGATGATTATAGCATTATAGAAAAATCAAGTGATTATGGGATTACCCAATACGATCACATTGCCCTTGAAGGTAAAAGTGTTAAAAATGGTCAGATTATTTATTGATAATTATTTGAAGGCATAAAATATTAGTAAACAATTTTTTGAATGGAGAAAATAGAGATGATAACTGATAATATTAAAACAGTACATGAAAATATTGAGGCTTCATGCATCAAGGCAAATAGAGATCCTTCTGAGGTTGAATTGATTGCAATTTCAAAAACAAAGCCTATTTCTGACATTAAGCTTGCATATGAAGCCGGAGAAAGATCTTTTGGAGAAAATAAAGTTCAGGAATTATGTACAAAATATCCAGAACTTCCAGAAGATATAAAATGGCATGTTGTTGGTCATTTGCAGAGAAATAAGGTTAAGAAAATAATTGGACATGTTGCACTTATTCATTCCGTCGATACATATAGACTAGCTGAAGAAATAAATATTCAGTCAAAAAAAGCTGAAATAGTTACACCGATTCTTATAGAAGTAAATATTGCAGGTGAGGAATCAAAAAGTGGTATAAGTTTAAACGAGGCCGAAGAATTGATCAGAGAAATAGCTCCACTTGATGGAATACAGATAAAGGGATTAATGACAGTTGCACCGAATTTACCTAATCCTGAGGATACGAGGACGTATTTCCACAAAATGCATCAGTTATTCATTGACATAAAAAATGAAAACATTGATAATGTATTGATGGATACCTTATCTATGGGAATGACAAATGATTATAAAATTGCCATTGAAGAGGGATCTACAATGATTAGAGTCGGGACAGCAATTTTTGGCTCTAGGAATTATAATATTTAATAATTTAAATATTTATTGGTCAATATAAAATATAGTTTAGTATGGAGAGTTGTTATGGGATTCTTTGACAAGATTCTTAATGTAATGAAACTAAATGGTGAGGACGATTATGATGATGAATACGACGATGATGACGTATATTCGGAAGAGTCTTCATTATTTAACAAGAAAAAGACGGATGATGCAGTTACAGAAACTTCCGCATCTGCTCCTGCAGAAAAAAGAACATTTAATTCTAGCAAGATAACACCGCTTCGTTCGAAAAAATCAGGAGGATCTGAACCTATGGAAGTATGTGTTTTTAAACCTTCATCTTTTGAAGATGCAAGAGAGATTGGTGAAACACTTTTAGCTAAGCAAACCGTAATCTTAAACATGGAGGGAGTGGATGTTGCACTTGCTCAGAGAATTGTAGACTTTGCGTCCGGTTCTTGCTTTGCGCTTGAAGGTAATCTTCAGAAGGTAAGTAATTTTATCTTCGTTATCACACCTGCACAGATTAGTATTTCAGGTGATCTTCAGGAAATTGTCAACAATTTTGACTTTAATGGTATTCAGACAGGTTTTTAAAATATGTCAACAATTTTGGATGTTAAATGTGATAATAAAAAAGCATATGAAATAGTTATTGAGTCTTCCCTTAGTTTTTTTTCAGATAGTTTTGAAAGAATAGGGAAGACTTATTCTAATGTCTGCATAATTACGGATTCAGGAGTCGAAAAATACTATTTGGATAATATTGAAAAAATATTTTCAAAAGAGCTTAATAAAAAAGTATTTCATTTTGTTTTTGAACAAGGAGAAGGCTTTAAAAATCTTGATACCGTTCAGAATATTTATAAATTTTTGGTGGATAACAATTTTACAAGAGATGATTTGCTCGTTGCACTTGGCGGGGGAGTCACAGGTGATATTACAGGTTTCTGTGCCGCAACATATTTAAGAGGTATAGATTTTATTCAAATTCCAACTTCACTTCTTGCTCAGGTTGACAGTAGCGTTGGAGGTAAGACCGGCGTTGATTTTCTATCATACAAGAATATGGTAGGGGCTTTTTATATGCCTAAGTTAGTGTATTGCAGTATGGATGTATTAAATACATTGGATAATAGGCAGTTTATAGCAGGGCTTGGTGAAGTAATAAAATACGGTTATTGCTTTGATATAGAATTTTTAAACTTTTTAACAAATAACAGAGAAAAAATATTAAATCGTGATCAAGAATGTCTTGAAATTATAGTAAAAAAATCATTAGAACATAAGAGAAGAGTTGTCGAAGAAGATCCTAATGAAAAAAATATCCGTGCTCTTTTGAATTTTGGACATACTATAGGTCATGCAGTAGAAAAATTAAAGAACTTTGAACTTCTACATGGAGAATGTGTAGCAATTGGAATAGCTGCTGCTTCATATATATCAATGAAAAAAGATTTAATATCATTGGATGATTATAATTATGTGATCTCTACTCTGGAAAGTTTTGGACTGCCTACAAGTGTAAATGGTCTTGAACCTGGCGAGATTACAAAAACAACTTATAGTGATAAAAAAAGAACAGGTTCAGGAATTAAATTTATTTTATTAAATAAAATAGGAAGTGGCTATATAGCCACTGATGTAAGTGATATAGATATCAATGATGCAGCAAAAAGTATACTAGTATAATAAGATAAGTTGGATGCAAATATGAATAATAAAAACAAAGCTTATAATAAAATTTTATTTTATATAAAGGCAATTATTTTGGTTTTGGTACTTGTTGCTTTAGATCAAATAACAAAGCATCAGGCCTTTATATATTTAAAAGATAGTCCCAATATTTCTATAATACCTAATGTTCTTGAACTTACATATTTTGAAAATACGGGGGCTGCATTTAGCATAATGGATTCAGCAACCTTTTTTCAGACTATTATGAAGTTTATAACACCAGTTTTTTTCATTATAATCATGATAATATTTTACAAAGCATCCAAAGATATTGAACATCGTCCATTATCAATTGTTCTTCTTTTTATTTTAAGCGGAGCAATAGGTAATTATATTGATAGGATCACAAACAATTATGTAATTGATTTTATATATTTTTCTGCTATTAATTTTCCTATCTTTAATGTTGCAGATATATATGTAACATTAGGATTTGTTATTGTTGCTTTTATAATTCTTTTTGTATACAAAGATGAAGATGAAGCTAAAAAGGAAGAATAGTCTATGAGTGATCTCATACAAAAATACATAGCCAATGATTTAGATGTATATAAGCGCTTAGATACATTTTTAGTTGAGTTAAACACTGATTATTCCAGAAGTCATTACTCTGATCTGATCAAAAAAGGTAATATTCTTGTAAATGGAAAAACAATTCAAAAGCCAGGATACAGGATATGTGAAAATGATGAACTTACTGTAAATATTCCTGAGCCTGAGTCTCTAACTGTTGAAGCTGAAAATATACCTATTGAAATATTATATGAGGATTCTGATGTTATTGTTGTAAATAAGCCAAAAGGTATGGTCGTACATCCCGCAGAAGGACATTATAATGGCACGCTAGTTAATGCACTTTTATGGCACTGTAAGGATAGCCTAAGCGGAATAAATGGTGTTTTACGTCCTGGAATCGTACATCGAATTGATATGAACACTACAGGATCTTTGATTGTCTGCAAAAATGATAATTCTCATAGAAAAATAGCAGAACAGATTAAAAATCATACTGTAAACCGGATATATGTTGGAATAGTGCATGGTAACCTAAAAGAAGAAGAAGGAACTATTAATGCGCCTATTGGTAGGAGCAAAAACGATAGAAAAAAAATGGCTATTTCTCTCGAAGGAAAAGAAGCCATTACTCATTATAAAGTTTTAAAAAGACTGAACGGTTATACTTATGTTGAATTTAAACTAGGAACAGGGCGAACTCATCAAATTAGAGTACACATGGCATCCATACATCATCCTTTATTAGGTGATGATGTATATGGCCCATCAAAATGCCCAATTAAGGGACTAGATGGACAATGTCTTCATGCGTGGAAAATAGGATTTGTGCATCCATCATCTGAAAAATACCTCGAATATGAAGCGCCAATTCCAGAATATATGCGTGAACTTTTAACCAAGCTAGAATTATGATCATTATTTAAATCTTATCCATATTAAATCTAAATAAATCTAAATTTAAAATTATAATCTAAATTTAAATCACAAAAAATCATAATCTAAATCTAAAACATAATAAATCTATTTATATATAGATTTATTATGTTTTAGATACTTTACAAATCAAACCTAGAACAATGCTTAATTTTCGCGGTTAAAATCAACCGCATTTCTAGCCTGTCTTTTATGCTCATCCTCAATAGCTGCATAATAATCAATTGTTGTATTTATATTCTCATGTCCGAGTACATCGGCCACAAGCCTAATATCACCTGTTTCACGATAAAGAGCAGTTCCATATGTACTTCTTAACTTATGAGGTGTTATTTTCTTGTTTGGTACAGCAATTCTTGCATATTTTTTTACAAGATTTTCAATTGCATCTATACTTATTCGTTTTCCCTGTAAGGATAAAAATAGAGCAGTCTCTTGGCTATCTCTCGGAATAATATGGTTTCTTTCAAGATTTAGATAATCTGATATAGCCTCATGAACTGCATCTCCAAAATATAGTACATCTTGACCGCCACCTTTTCGAACAATCACAAATGAGTCATCTTTTAAATTAACATCTGCAATATCAAGACCGTTACACTCTGATACACGTATACCTGTATTAAGCATTAATGTTAAAATTGCAAGATCTCTATATTTAGTTTTATCTGCAAATTTTTTCTGTCTGTCACTCATTGAATCTGATCCATTTTTAATTGCATTTAGCACTGCACGAACTTCGTATGAATTCATTCGAATTATATTTTTGTCTTTTTTTAATTTGGGAAGTGGGACGAGACTTGTAGGATCTTCCTTAATATATTTATGTGCAATTAAATATTTATACATTCCCCTTAAAGGAGCCATACGTCTTGCAATACCTTTATTTCCATTTTCATGATAATCATTTACATCTATATTTAATTCCAGAAAACGCTGATATTCCATTATATCTTCTGATCTAATCAAAGATAGATCATCGCAATTAAACACCTTTATTTTTCTATTAGCTAGTGTAGGGTTCTTATCTATTAGAAATTTAAAAAAAGTTAACAAATCATATGCATATTGAATACGAGTACTTAATTGAGTGTTAACTTCTTTGCTGTATAAAAAATCAACAGCCGGCTGTGGTAGTTCGGTCAACAGCTCACGAAACTTAACCATTTGTATCTTTTTCTTGTCTTTGTAAAAAGCAGAGTCTTTTCCCATATTGATTTGTTCTTTTCTATTATATATAAGGTCATTTCACTACTCACTATCGGAAAAACAGATATTTTTCCGATAGTTACATATTTAAATAATACTACTATTTATAACTACATTCAATAAAATTATAATTTCAGTTATCAAATACACCATATTCCTCCATAGTTGCAATAATAGAATTTTTAATATTAATTGCTATCTCCGGTGTTTTCATATCTTTATAATCATCATAGTAAAATGGTTTATTAAAAATAACCTTCGTAACCACCTTTCCAATTGATAAGCTATTAAGTGGTTTGTATGTATCAATTAGTGTAACAGGAACAATTGGACACTTTGCACGCACAGCAGACTTAAAACTTCCAGGTTTAAAATCTTGTACCTTATTGTGATTATTTTTATATCCTCCTTCTGAAAAAAGAATATAAATACGACCTTTTTTAACTTCAGAAGTGATATCATTCATTACTTCTAATCCCTGTCTTAAATTATTAAGTTCAAGGCGCTTGGCACGTAGCATATTGACCATTTCTCGAACAAAAAACTGGTATGACTTATGTTTGTCCATCACAAAAGTACACGGCTTATTATGGGCATATATGATCGCTGTAGCATCATATTTTCCCTGATGATTTGGGAACATAACATATCCACCATCTTTTGGTAGATTTTCAGTACCATAAATCTCTGTAATTATTTTCCCAGCTTTATTCATCGCTTGAACATTTTCCTGAGCAAATCTATATCGATCCTCTTCAGTTACTTTATGATCTTTAGCCAGGGAGCGCATATGAGTTACCATATATGGAATACGATGCAGATTCCAAAAAATAATAATTATAAGTCTAAGCATAAAACCCTTTATTTCTTCTTTGAGCTGAAATAAGGAATAACAAGATTCTCTCCTGATGTAATGTTATCATCTGTTATATGATTTAGATCCATTACATTAACAATATAATCATTCGTATTTTGAATGTCACTATTGTTATATTCAAGTGCAATATCGTTTAATGTCATTCCTCTATTTATTGTTATTGTCTTGTAATAAGTATATATCTCTTTTGAGCCTTTTGCATTACATATTCTATATGATAAAGATATAAAAAAAATCACAGCAGTTAATGACAATAAAACCTTAACTATTTTAAAATTCTTTTTCTTTGCTATCATAATTAACTTCTTTCCCTCCTGCTTTGATTAGTTATAAAATACAAATATTTCTAATCCAAGCAATGCATAAAAGTAAACTTTTGTTCACAAACATATTAACGCCAGTACATTTGTTTGTCAATGCTTTTATCGAACAAATTTTCACAAAAATATGTTTGAATTTAAAATTTATTATGTTATTATATAAACAGTATAAAAATTGTTTGTATCCGGGAGGTACTTATGGCATACGGTAAGATTTCACCCAAACAGCTGGAAATTCTTGAGTTTATGAAAAATGAAATTATTAATAAGGGATACCCGCCTTCGGTTCGTGAAATCGGTGAGGCTGTACATCTTAAATCTACTGCTTCTGTTTTTACTCATTTAGAGAAGTTGGAGAAAAATGGTTATATTAAGAGAGATCCTTCCAAACCACGTGCAATTGAGATTATTGATGATAATTTTAATCTAACTAGGCGTGAAGTTGTCAATGTACCTGTTGTTGGTTATGTTGCTGCTGGTCTTCCGCTTCTTGCTGTTCAAAATATTGATAACTACTTTCCTATTCCTGCAGAATATATGCCAAATGAGCAATGCTTTATGCTCAAGGTCAAGGGAGAAAGCATGATCAATGCAGGTATTTTAAATGGGGATACAATTCTCGTAGAGAAAACTAGCACAGCTAAAAATGGAGATATGGTCGTAGCTTTAGTTGATGATTCTGCTACAGTTAAAACATTTTATAAAGAGAAAAATCATATTCGTCTTCAGCCTGAAAACGATAATATGGATCCAATTATTGTTATTGATTGTGACATACTCGGAAAAGTTATTGGAGTTTTTAGATTTTTTTAATTATATTGATTTAGTTTAGAGTTAAAAAACCCTCCCACATGTTTATGGGAGGGTTTTTTATATTTATTTATGAATTAAAAAATTTATTTATCTAATTAATTTTTTTTGCATCACGCCATATTCTATCAAGATCATAATACTTTCGCTTATCTCTAGAAAACAAGTGAACAATAATATTTCCATAATCTATAAGGACCCATTCACAATGATGAAGCCCTTCAATACTTATTGTTTTATGATTATTCTTATGCATATATTCATCGCAGGCTTCTCTTAATGCATCTAAGTGACTCTCAGTGTTACCAGTTGCAATCACAAAATAATCAGCCAAAGGTGAAATATTAGATATATCAAGAATACTAATGTCATCGGCTATTTTTTTATCTAGTACATTTGCAAGTCCGCATAACAAGTCCTGTTCCATTTTTGCCCCTCCATCTTTAACACAAAAACTATTACATGGATTTATAATATTCATATGTTTCAATAGTAGTTTCATCCATCTCAAGATTAATTGATTGTAAATAAGCAATTGTATCTCTCAATATTATCTTGACACACAAATCCAAATCATTAAAAGCTAGATTTCTGATTTCAATTAGATTAATCTGTTTATTTCGATTTGGCTCTATATAATCTGCCACAAAAATAATCTTATCCAAAAGTGACATCTCTGGACAACCTGTTGTATGTACCTTTATTGCATGCATGATCTCTTCATTGTCGACATTATACTTGTTTTTACAAAGAAAAGCTCCTGCCTTCCCATGTAAAAGATAAGGTTTAGAACGTTCTGAAGCTGTAATTGCTATTTTATTATCTTCACAAAGCTTTATCAAATCATCATCAGACATATATTTTGCACAGTCATGCAATAATCCAGCATAAATGGCCTTTTGCAAAGGATAAGAATATCTCATAGATAGCGAGGCTGCTGTATACATAACACCAATGGTGTGTTTAAATCTAGAAGGTTTCTGCTTTGCTTTTAGATCTTCCTTTATGCTTTGGATGCTATCCCATGATCTCATATCTGTTAAATCATACAACTCATGTTCATTCAGATATTCATATACACCACCAGGCAAATAATTTCTAACGTCAACAAGTGTATTCGCATTTCGAATAGATGTAGAGGAAATCTGAACTTCATCCATTGGAACATATATAAACTTGCCGGTATATTTTTGCTCCATAGTCTTGCAAATGACCTCTAGAGAATTCCTATCTGCTTTTTCTCTGTTGCAAACAGCTATTGTGCATAACGAACTTATAATGTCAGGTCTGACCCATGTATTAAAAGTCTTAAGACTATCCGCCCCAATTAGAAAAAACAACTCATCATCAGGATATAGTAATTTGATTTTTTGCAATGTTTCATAGGAATAACACTTACTCATTTTTTGAAACTCAAAATCTTTGCATTTAAAATATGGATAATCTTTAATCATTAAATTAACCATATTAAATCTATCAATTATCGATATATCTCTTGAAACATTTTTATGAGGTGGATTGCCAGCCGGGATAAACCAGACTTCATCCAAATTTAATTTTTCATAAGATGCTAATGCAATGTTTAAATGTCCTAAATGAGGTGGGTTAAACGTTCCACCCAAAATTCCTATTCTTCGCATATTCCATGCCTTCTTTTATTCAGTAGTCTTACTTCTTTTTTTAGGTAAAATTATCTGAGGCTCTTTTGCTGGCTTGTATAAAATTACCTTCCTTCCAATAACCCTTACAAGCGTAGATCTTGTTCGTCCGGCTATTGTTTCACCTATCTCTCTCGGATCAGAAAAACAATTTTTTAAAATAGTAAGCTTAATAAGCTCATGAGTATTAAAAGTTTCATCTACAGCATTTATCAGCTCTGGACTAATCTCATCCTTGCCAATCTGCATTATAGAGTTTTCCTTGGATGCGAGAGAAGTAAGATATGCTCGTTCCTTATTATTAAGAATCATTTTCTTTCCTATTTCTTTCTAAAAATTTAATTACTTGTAATATTCGAATAGATTACCACCAACATCGACAGTATCACCATCTTGAATACCAAGTTCATCAAGTTTTTTCTGTATTCCTTTTTCCTTAATATATTTTTGGAAAAATAGAAATCCCTTCTCAGAATCAAGATTTGTATATCCGAGCATTTTATTAATGCTTCGTCCTTCTATCATAAATATACCATCATCATCTTTATAGACATTTATAAGGTCTTCTTCAGGTCTGCTCTCATTGGGATCTATTTCACTCTCATAAGTAGTAATATCATCCGGCAAAGATTTTAAAATATTAGATGTCGCAAAAAGAAGTTCTTTGAGTCCTTCACCTGTTACAGCTGAAATCCCAAAAACAGAAATATCCTTGTCTTTAAAAGCATCATGAATTCTATTTAAAAGTTCTTCTTTATCACCTTGGTATGAGTCAAGTTTATTGGCAGCAATAAGTTGTGGTTTGTCTAGCAGTCCTTCACCATATTTGATCAACTCATTATTGATTGCCTTAATATCTTCTACTGGATCTCTTCCTTCAACAGACGCAGCATCTACAACATGAATAAGAATTTTAGTTCTCTGAATATGTCTTAGAAACTCAATTCCTAGTCCGATTCCTTCTGATGCGCCTTCTATTATTCCTGGAATATCAGCTAATACAAACTCAGGAACATTAGGATAATTTACAACGCCGAGCATTGGTTCAAGCGTTGTAAAATGATAGTTTGCAATCTTAGGGTCAGCATTTGTAACTCTAGACAGTAACGTTGACTTACCTACATTAGGAAATCCAAGTAATCCAACATCAGCAATCAGCTTAAGTTCAAGGATAATATCTGCTTCTCTAGAATCTCCACCTGGCTTAGCATATTTTGGAGCCTGCATAGTTGATGTAGCAAAATGCTGATTACCCAATCCGCCTCTTCCGCCTTTTAAAATGGTGTATGAAGAGTTTTCACCCGACATATCCATAATAACTTTTCCGCTTGCAGCATCTTTTATAATTGTTCCCTCTGGAACTTTGAGAATAAGATTTTCTCCATTTTTTCCATGCTGATTTTTCTTTCTGCCTTCTTCACCGTCTTCGGCTGAGAATTTGATTTTATGACGATAATCAGAAAGGGTATTTGTTCTTTTATCAACAACAAAAATGACGCTGCCGCCTCTTCCGCCGTCACCGCCATCCGGACCACCATCCGGAACATATTTTTCACGTCTAAAACTAACGTGTCCGTTACCGCCCTTACCAGAACGAATAGCTATTCTTGCATGATCTGAAAACATAATTACCTCTTCTTAAAAATAAAACCCGACTGTTGTACAGCCGGGTAAAGTCTTACGTCATTACTTATTCTGCAACCGGATAAACAGAAGCAACTTTTTTGTCTCTGCCCTTACGCTCATAGCGAAGAATTCCGTCAGATGTTGCGAAAAGAGTGTCATCTCCACCCCTCATAACATTGACTCCCGGATGAATCTTAGTTCCACGCTGGCGATAAATAATATTTCCAGCTTTAACTGCCTGTCCGTCTGCCCTCTTGGCTCCGAGTCTCTTTGATTCGGAATCTCTACCATTCTTGGTAGATCCCATTCCCTTTTTGTGGGAGAAAAATTGAAGGTCTAAATTCAACATTTTCTATACCTCCTGAATGTTAATAATCAGATACTTGTCATCGTATTTTTTCTGTATCTCACTGAGTCCAAAAACCATTGAATCAATGAGAAGTTTACTTCTTTCTGATGAAGACGATTTGAACTTCAGATCAATAGTTCCGCTTTCCTGTTCCTGTGTAATAGAGAATTCATCACCGGTAAATCGTTCAATTGAATTTATCGTATTTATGATAAGAATACTTGCTGCTGCACAAACAATATCTTTGCCATGCTCATCATATCCCGCATGTCCGGATGTAGAAAGACTAATATATTGATCATCTCTCTTGATCAAATCTACCTTAATCATAATTAAGCGTTGATCTTTTCAATCTTAACTTGTGTGAAAGACTGTCTATGACCATTCTTCTTGTGATAGCCAGTTTTTCTCTTGTACTTGTATACGATGACCTTTTTAGCACGACCGTTTCTAACAACAGAAGCTTCAACCTTTGCTCCATTTACAGTCGGATCTCCTACCTTGAGCTCACCGTCATTAATGCAGAGAACATCTTCAAATGTTACTGTGTCTCCTGCTTCCTGATCCAGTTTTTCAATGGTAATGATATCACCTTCGGATACTTTGTACTGTTTGCCACCAGTCTTTATAACTGCATACATCTATGGCACCTCCTATTATCATTACTCGCCGATTTTGGTGTTGTCAGCTATTGACAAACTTCTAACCTAGTCGAGCGGCATACCGTAGTATACTAACACATCATTCTTTCCCCGTCAACTGTTGTCTAAGAGGAGTCTCGATTTTTTTCCTTGTAATTTCCATTATTCCAAGTGAAGTAATATCAACGACATTTGTAATTGTATTATTCTCTAAAAACTGCATTTTCATATATGATAATAATTCATCGTATCTTTTTTTATTCTTAAGATTAATAAGATCAATCAAAATTATTCCGGACAAATTTCTAATCTTGATCTGTTTAGATACCTCTAGAAGTGCTTCCATATTGATATTAAAGAAGTAATCATCTACACTATCCGCATTTTTTCTAGAACTTCTTCCCGAATTAACGTCAATTACTTCAAAAGCTTCGGTATGGTTAAAAACAATTTCAGCTCCAGATTTAAGCTTGACTGAATGAGCAGATGCATTATCAAGTTTTGAGGTCAATGAATACAGTTTATATAACGAAAAGTCGTTATCACTATATAATTCAATATTAAGCGAAGAATCTTCATAATATATATTTTTAAGCTCATTATATATATTTATATCATCTGTAATGACCCTGCCTATGCTATTCAAATTTCTATTAATTCTATGAATATAATGCATATCACCAGATTGAATCTTGTCAAATAACGCAAATGATTCTAAATTATCCACAGTACATACTTCACCCATTGGGTATTTAGACTTTTGCCTTTCTGATTTTACCTTGAATATGATTTCATCGCCTTGATGAGGCCCTTTTTTTTTTGATTTTTTATCAAAATATTGAAGTTCCTTATTACCAGGGTCAACACATGCGAATCCATAATCTCCTATGTTAACAAGTAATGAATTGTTTTTAAGTATTTTATCGATCCTGCCAGAAAATATATCGTCAATTTTAATAGCATAATCTAAAAAAGGTGTTCTATCCGCATATATATTTAAAAGATTTCTTTTTTCATCAAGTAAAAATTCAAACAAAAAATCTCGCTCGTTATATTTCCCGTCGGAAATTATTAATATGTTATTTCTTTTATTAATATTCTTATCTCTATATATATCTGTAATTGTATTAACTCTTGTTATTTTTTCATTCATATTATTGTTTAACATCAAACCACATGTCTTATTCACCGATTTGACAGCTCAATTGCAATTTCTTCCCAGGTCAATCCCTTTTCAACCATGAGTACCATCATGTGGTAGAGAAAATCCGCCATTTCATATTTTACTTCCTCTTTTTCGGGATTTTTAGCTGCGATAATTATTTCTGAAGCCTCTTCACCTACTTTTTTCAATATTTTATCTAGGCCTTTATCAAACAGGTAATTTGTATATGATCCATCTTTGGGATGTTCCTTTCTGCCGGCAATAACCTCATATTCACTTTCTAAAATACTAAGAGGATTATTGTTTTTATATTCCTTTTTCAGAATAGAATTAAAAAAGCAGCTTGGCGCACCAGTGTGACACGCTATTCCATCCACCTGCGATACTTTAGCCAAAATTGTATCATTATCACAATCAAGGATCAGTTCTTTGATATATTGATAATGGCCTGATGTCTCCCCTTTTATCCAAATAGATTGCCTGCTTCTACTAAAATATGTCATTTTTCCTGAAAGAACTGTCAAATTATATGATTCCTCATTCATATAGGCAACCATAAGGACCTGGTTTGTCCTATAATCCTGAATTACCACAGGCACAAGTCCGTTAGCATCAGTTTTGATCTCAGAAAAATCAATGGCAGCTGTTAATTTCATTACAGAAACACCATTATCTGTCAAATCTTTCTTATAAGCCATTATATCAAAATTCGGATTTGAAAAATCCGATGAAATATAGCTTTCAAATGAATTATCCTTGTAAAATTCATATGATGGGGATATATCACCCTCTTGCTGGAGACCAATAGGAAGATCCGATAGGCTCTGAACACTTGTAAGTATTGATTTTGACATAACAATAAATCCATATAGGCTCTCATCGAGGATTTCTTTTATCTTAAAAAGAAGATCCACATTCTTTAGAGACATCAGAAGCTTATCTTTACCAAATCTTTTTGAAGCATCAGTAAGAATAGAAAGTGAATCCATGTTCGAACCATTTAGAATCACCTTACTGCATCCTGCGTATAATAGCTTTTTGACGTCTTCAAGTCTTCTTATATTTCCACCTGCAAAAATTGGAATCTCTGAAATGCTTGCGATTTTTCTAAGCAATAATAGATTTGTCTCATGCTCTGAATCTTCCACAGATAGATCATAGACTATAAGTCCGTCCATTCCATTGTCATTATATTTTTTTATAAGATTAGAAATATCACCATGGTACTTCTCTTCATCCATTCCCAAAAATAAATCGCCCTGTTTTAAATATAGAATTCCAAATAAATGCATACTCATATGAGTTCTCCTGTTAATTCTGATGAAAGTAATTGCTTTCTAAGCTCGAAATCTATTAGATCATGCCCTTGGTAGACAGTACTCCTTCGATCCTTTCATCATGTTCCATTGCTTCTCTAAATGCCTTTCCAAAGCTTTTAAACATAGCTTCACAAATATGATGAGAATTAATACCATTTAATTTCTTAAAATGTATATTCATTGCTCCATGTACAGAAAGCGCATAAAAAAATTCTCTAATGGTCTCAGTTTCTAGTTCACCTATTTTCTCAGTCGGAAAATCAAAATCCATACCAAAATATGGTCGGCCCGAGATGTCAACAGATGATAATATAAGGGCATCATCCATGGGCAGTACAAAAAATCCAGAACGTTTAATACCTGCTTTATCATCAAGAGCCTCTAAAATAGCATCTCCAAGGACTATTCCTGTATCCTCAACCGTATGATGACAATCTACATTTAAATCACCAGAGACATTGATATCCATATCGATAAGAGAGAAGCGCGACAGAGCATTAAGCATATGATCAAAAAAACCTATTCCTGTATTAATGGATGATATACCTGTTCCATCTAGATTGACCATAACTTTTATATCTGTTTCTTTGGTTTTTCTACATTTTGAAGATTTTCTATCATGCATTTCGGCATCCTCGTTTTCTACTTTTCAAATCTTACTTTGATGGAATTGGCATGGGCTGTCAGTCCCTCCGCTTTTGCAAAACTTTCTATATCATTCGCATCATTTTTTAATGCATCATATGAATAATATATCACGCTTGATTTCTTTATAAAATCATCAACTGAAAGAGGTGAGAAAAATTTTGCTGTTCCATTTGTAGGAAGAACATGATTGGGTCCTGCCATATAGTCACCTAGCGGTTCGCTTGAATAAGGTCCTAAAAAAATAGCCCCTGCATTTTTAATTTTTGTCATAATCATTGTAGGATTCTCTGTTTGAATCTCCAAATGTTCAGATGCTATATCATTAACAACATCAATTGCGTCATCTAAATTCTTTGCAACAATAATGTAACCAAAGTTTTCCAATGACTTTTCAATGATATCACGTCTAGAAAGTCTAGGCAAAAAATCATTGATCTCCTTTTCAATATTTTCAGCTACTTTTTCACTTGTGGTAACTAAAATTGCCGAGGCCAGTTCATCATGCTCTGCCTGTGACAATAAATCTGCAGCAACGAATCTTGGATTGCATGAATCATCGCATAACACCATGATCTCACTTGGTCCTGCAATAGAATCTATACTAACATTACCGAAAACAGCTTTTTTTGCAAGTGCTACAAAAATATTACCTGGGCCAACTATCTTATCTACTTTTGGAACAGTTTCAGTTCCAAATGCCAGAGCAGAAATTGCCTGTGCTCCACCGGCTTTTATGATCTTATCAGCTCCAGCCTCTTTGGCGGCAACAAGAGTTAGATCATTAATTTTATTGCTTTTATCTGGAGGTGTTATCATTATTATTTCTGACACACCGGCAACTCTTGCAGGTATGATATTCATTAGAACTGATGATGGATAACTTGCTTTTCCTCCTGGTACATATACTCCGACTCTTTGTAGTGGTGTGATTCTTTGACCAAGTATAGATCCTTCTTCCATATCGAACCATGAATTTCTCTTCTGTTTTTCATGAAATTTTTCAATATTTGATTTTGATTTTCTGATTATCCTTATAAGATTTTCATCAGTATTCCTATATGCTTTTTCAATTTCATCAGAAGAAACAACCATATTTTCAGATTTAATACTTGGACAATCAAATTTATTTTCGTATTCTAAAAGAGCTTTGTCACCATTATTTTTTACATTTTCAACTATTTCCTTAACAACTGTTTCATAATCTGAATATGAAGCTGGATTCCTCTTTAAAAGATTATTTTTAATTTCATTTTTACTTTTTTCATCTAGAAATATTTTTTTCATAAAGCCTCACGCATTCTTGAAATCAGATTCTTGATACGAATATCATTTATCTTCATAGAAACCTTATTTACAACCATTCTGGCAGAAATAGGACACACTTTTTCTAGAACTACCAGCCCGTTTTCTTTTAGCGTTGCACCTGTCTGAACAATGTCACATATTACTTCCGATAAATCAACAATCGGAGCAAGCTCTATGGATCCGTTTAGTTTAATAAGCTCAACTGTCTGATTTTTTTTGTTATGAAAGTAATTTTTTGCAATATTGGGATATTTGGTTGCCACTCTGATCATTTCATGACTATCAAGATATTTTTTTGAATCAGGAAATCCACATATACACATATTACATTGACCGAATCCAAGATCCAAAACTTCGTAAATATTACGATTTTCTTCTAGAATAGTATCTTCGCCTACTATTCCTATATCAGCTGCCTGATATTCAACATATGTTGGGACATCACTTGCCTTGGCTAGGAAAAATCTAATTCCAAGGTTAGCATTTTCAAATATTAGTTTTCTAGTATTCTTGTCTGATACCTCGCTACACGAAATGCCTATCTTTTCAAAAATTTTCATGGCATCATCAGCCAATCTGCCCTTCGCTAGAGCTACTGTCAAAAAATCTTTTTCATCCATTTTGGCTTTCCTCCTTAAAGAGTATATATTTTTTGCCCGATAAACTTTTTATTAATTCATTAAGTTCATTTTTTTTATCAGGAATCAAGATTACAATGGCTTCTTTGCCTTCAACTCTTAATTGTCTGGCCTCCTCGATGCATTTATTTCTTGAAATTATATCAGTAAGAAGATATATAGAACGATTCTCCTTTTCAAAATCAATATTCTGTCTAGACATAGCTTGGACAAGTTTATCAAGCGAAAAAGCAAAGCCTATTGCACCTTTTTCAGAGTCAAATGATGATAAAAGATTATCATATCTACCGCCTCTTAGTACTGCTGAATCTGACCCATATGTATAGCCAGAAAAAATAACACCAGTATAATAATTCATATAATTACATAGACTTAGGTCAAACGAAATATATTTTTCAACATTAAAATTTTTCAAAATATCATATAGATCTATAAGATATTTTATTTCTCTTTGTACTTTTGACCATTTGGATGTTTTATCAAATAGTTCTATTAATCCATGTTCATCGGTTATATCATTTTCAAGAATCGAAAAAAGTTCTGAGATTTCTTGGTTTATTCCATTTTTTTCGAGAAAATCCATCAGGCCAAAAAAGTTTTTATTAGAAATATACTCTACAGCGGTCTCGGCTTCTTCATCAGACAGATTTGAAATATTGATTATTTGAGATATTAAATTAGATGAGGAAACGCAGATGCTAAATTCATCAATATTTACAGCCTGAAAACATTCGCATACAATATTTATGAGTTCGGCATCATAATAAATATCACTACTACTGATGCATTCGGCACCAATTTGTACGTATTCCCGTAGATAGCCCTTAAGCATTGAATCATTTCTAAAAACTTTTCCGAAATATTTAACCCTAAGGGGTAATGTGTTGTTTTTTAGCAAAAGTGAACTTGCTCTTGCAATCGAAGGAGTAAAATCAGGGCGAAGAGATAAAATCTTGCCATCTTTATCGAAAAATCTAAATAATTTTTCTGATTTTACGGTCCCAGCTTTTTGAAAAAGATTTTCATATTCTAATACAGGTGTATCTATTGTTTCATACCCAAATGAAGCAATCTTTTTGTTGATCGTATCCAGACAATAATCTCGTATAGTACTTTCATTACTGTAAATATCTCTAAATCCATCTGGAGTAAATGTTAGACTATTCATAATTATCCTTTCTGCTTTACTGTGCTAAAGCAATAACGTGGTAAATTATCAATATTATATTTACTGTAATCCTTATTGTCAAGAACGATTTGCAAGATCCATATTTATCATATCCAAGTATGGAACTAAAGTCGGTGGTTTTTCCTTAAAAATAAAATTTTCATTAAGTTCATCAAGTCTGAAACTTTTCCTGCCTTTTTTTTCTTTGCTTCTATTCCAAAACAAGATAGCTTCTTCAAATCTCAGATAATAATAAAATTCCCTTTTTGAAAAATATATTAGAAAAAAAGAAATACCCTCTTGCTCTTCAAATGCTTGCATAAACTCCATCTGATGCTCATGAATATTATGCAGTGGAAATGTATCTGAAACACACTCTTTTGCATCAAAGCAAACTGGAATACCCTGAACAGCTCCAATATAATCCACAGTACTCTTTTGATCAAAATATGCAAGGGTAATATGTCTGGTTTCTTTATCTATATTAATCGGAGTGATTGGTGTAGGGACTTTCTGTATAAGTGCCAAATGATTTTCCCTATATATTTCATTAGTCTGGTTGATAAGATCTTCTAGTGTAGATCCTCTTAGTCCTCTGGAATTCCAGGTAGCCATTTTTTACCTCAGTTTCATATCCTAAAAATTTAATAAAAAAATGTAAAAACTACATATATTTCTCTTTAAAATTAATAAAGTCCTCCTGCTCCGGAGCTATGATCATGTTTCCCTCAATTATGCATGAATAACTGTGTAAGAGTGGACGTTTAACATGAAGTTTGCCATTCAAGTTTTTATTCCCATATTTTACATCTCCAATAATTGGATTGCCATAATATGAGAGACTAGACCTTATCTGATGTGATCTTCCTGTGTGTAATGTAACTGTAAGACAAGAATATCCATTAGATTCACTATCAACTGTAACTTCTTGTTCCATGTATTTTGAATTGTGAACTTCGTTAATTGAGTATGAAATATAATTATTTTCTTCGTCCTTGCTTAAATATCCTTCCATTATCTTCGGTCCAAAATAATTCCCCTTTACAATACATTTATAGGTCTTTCTGATATCGTTATTTTTTAATGCTTCGGTGCCATATTTAATACCCTTCATTGTTTTACCGAAAATCAAAATCCCGGATGTATTTCTATCCAGCCTATTTATAACAGATGGTTTAAATGTTTTTAACGTTTCACTGTTAATCTTATCCTTTTTTAAAAGATAAGCGATCAAAAGCTCATTAGCAGAAATATCATCTTCTGAAGATTTCTGAGATAACATTCCAGGTTTTTTATTTATACATATTATATCCTCTGACTCATATAATATTTCAATATCATTTGTATTCATTTTGAGAAGAGAATCTATATAATCACTTTCAAAGTTAGTTGATTTTCCAGTAAATTTCATAAAAGTTTCATCAGAAAAAAAAATCTTAACGGAATCTCCCTCAGACAATTCTTCATTACCTGTGCATTTTTTCCCGTTTATTGTAATATTTTTTTTCCTAAGCATTTTATGTAAAAGTCCATTTCCTGCCTCAGGAAGAATTCTATTTAAGAACCTAAGTAACTTCTGACCTGATTCTTCAGATGGGATTTTAAATTCCTTCAAAGTTTTTAACCTCTTCTATATCATAAAAACTATTAATGTAGTAATCAGAAAGTTCTTTATTTTTATCTACTGTATATTTTGAAGAATCATCTTTAATACAACAAACGCTCATACCAGCATTTTTGCCAGCCATTATACCTTGAAGAATATCTTCAAACACAAGAGATTCTTCAGGATTTGAATTTAAAAGCTCACAAGCTTTCAAATAGACATCAGGTTCTGGCTTACCGTGTGAAACTTCATCTGCCGTAACAACAACTTCAATGTAATCATACAAAGAATGATGTTCAAAACAAGCTTCTACTAATCTTCTTGAATTTGATGTTGCCAGTCCAAGCTTGACATTTTTACTTTTTAAAAATTTTAATAGTGTAATGGCTCCAGGTTTCATTGGTATATTATATTTATATTCTTCAATTGCCATTTCAGTCCAAATCTCTGCAAGTTCATTTTCATCCTCTGAAAGAGATAGAATCTTTTTGAAATATTCTGCAGTTTCAAAAATACTCTTACCGGCAATCTGTAGCTGAAAATCTTCCTGATATGGAATATTTCTTTCTGCCAAAAATTTCCTATCAATTTTTTCCCATATTCCCATTGAATCTACAAGTGTTCCATCCATATCGAAAATAACTGTATCTATATTTTTAAACATCAATATTCACCTCAAAAAAAGGCATCCGGTAAGTTCCGAATGCCTAAAAAATTAATCATGTTTGAAGAATTCTTCCGGAACATTAATTGAAGGTGTGCCGGAGTCGATCATTTCTGCATCAATTGAAGAAGAAATATTCGCATTTTCTTTATCGGGTTCTACATTCTCAGGCGTAGTCGCTACTAAATCATCCTGTGGTCTGAGTTCATTTCTATTAGAAACAACTCTATCAAGAATACCACTTAACTTCCCAATAAAGCTCTCATCTCTCATCCTTGTAAGCTCAATTGAATTCGCAAGTACTTCTTCAATATTTGAAAGGAGATCATCGGTATAAGCCATAGCACCTGTTTTAATATCATTAGCCTCAATTGTTGCCTTATCGAGCATATCTTGAGCATCTTTGGTAGCAATCATAACAACCTGGTTAGCCTGAGCATATGCCTGCTGCATTATCTGATGCTCAGATACAAGCTCATCTGTTTTAATCTGTGCATTAGAAATAATCTGATCAGCTTTGGCTCTTGCATCTGCCAATATCGCTTCTCTATTACTAATAATTTTCTGATATCTTCTGATTTCCTCAGGCGTCGTAGCTTTAAGCTCTTCTATATAATTTTCAAGTTCGTCACGATTGATAACTATTTTTGAGCTTGAAAATGGAGCAGCCTTACCTTCTTCATCAATAAAGCGTTCCATATCATCTAAAATTTGTTCAATGCTGCTTGCCATATTTGTCTCCTTTTAATCTGTCCTTATATTTTGCCTCTATAAGAGGTATAACAGAAGGTGGTACGAATTTGGATATATCCCCGCCATAGGATGCAAATTCTCTAACGATTGTAGAGCTTAAATACGAATAATGAAGATCCGTTGTAAGGAAAACTGTCTCTATGTCATTATACTGTACTTTATTACTCTGTGCCAACTGAAGTTCGTACTCGAAATCAGTAATGGCCCGGAGTCCTCTAACTACTATTTTTGCATGTATCTCCCGTGCAAAATCAACCATCAGTCCATCAAAAGCAACAACCTTAACATTAGGAAGATCCTTTGTTAAATCCTTAATTATACTAACACGTTCATCTATTGAAAACAATGCATTTTTCTGGCTGTTCATAAGCACACCAATCACAAGTTCATCAAATAAATGAGACGCCCTTTCAATAATATCCAAATGTCCAAATGTTAATGGGTCAAAGCTTCCGGGATAAATTGCTTTTTTCATTATTTTTCTTTCTTGAGCTTCAAAAATATATGCTGATTAGTTTTATATATCTTTTGCTTTTCCAATGAGAAAACATTAATATCAATAAAATCCAAAGTCCTTTTTTTGTCCGCTTCAATAATAATAATAGAATTCTCATCACATATATCGAACTCTTTAATAAGCTTTAATATTTCACTTTCTTCATGCATCGCATAAGGCGGATCCATAAAAATGATGTCGAATTTTTTATCCTTGCTAAAACCTCTTAATGCATCAAATACATTTTCCCTCAGCAAGGTTGAATCTAATAGTAGATCAGTACTTGTCAGATTCTTATTGATAATTTCGCATGCCTTACGATCTTTTTCAACGAAAGTACAATGAGAAGCTCCTCTACTAAGAGCTTCAATCCCCATTTGACCACTTCCCGAAAAAAGATCAAGAAATTCTGCGTCAACAACATCAAACTGAAGAATATTAAAAAGCGTTTCCTTGATTCTGTCAGTTGTAGGTCTAGTTTCCATTCCATCAGGTGCCAGTAGGTTAAGATGGCCTCTTTTTCCTGCTATAACTCTCATAATACACCCTCACTCAGCAAATCACAGGTAAGTCTGATCGCCTCATAAGAAGCTGAACGTCTGACAATATTTCTCGTTCCATTGAAATGGTATCTTCTGGTGCAGACTCTTTTAGAGCCTGCTACACTTATATATACTGTTCCAACAGGATTGCCTGGTTCTTCTCCCGCAGGTCCGGCAATTCCAGTAATACCTATCCCAATATCACAACTTGACTGCCGTCTCACTCCACAGCTCATTCTATAAGCTGTTTCTGGACTTACGACTCCATAATCAAATATGATATCAGGCTCTATTTCCAACAGTCTCTGCTTCTCTTCAATACTGTATGTAACATATGAGCTTTTTAGTACCTCAGAGGAACCACTTACACTTGTGATCAGTTCAGAAACCATTCCTCCGGTACAAGATTCAGCACAAGAAATTGTCATCTTGTTTTCTATTAATAGTAAAACAAGTTCTTTTGCTTTGTTAATCAATTCTGCTCCTTTAACACCTGTTTGTTCTGAGCAATATATGTAACAAGAGAAATAATTGTAAGGGCTGTTGCTACTACAATTAGTATCATTGTAATAATATCAGCATATTTAAACTGAAGGTTTAAAATGGCAAATATTATAAGTGCCATCTGAGAAACAGTCTTTGATTTTCCCCACATATTTGCGGCAATAACAATTTTGTTGTTGGCTGCAACAAGTCTGAAACCAGATATGATAAATTCTCTAGCTATAATAATTATTACAACTACAGCTGGAATCTGTCCAAGATCCAATAGACATATAAGTCCTGAGCAAACCAAAAGCTTATCCGCTAGTGGATCCATAAATTTTCCAAAATTAGTAACCAAATTGTATTTTCTGGCTATTTTCCCATCTAGCATATCTGTAAAGCTTGCAATTACAAATATAATATCTGCAATTAATCTGAATGTAAAATCTCCCGGCTTAAATAATAGGAAAAAAACAAAAAAGGGAATCAATATTACTCTCATTATAGTAAGTTTGTTAGGTAGATTCATAATTTAATTTCTCCATAAAGATCATAGTCTTTTGAATCAGTCACATGGACTTTTGCAATTGTTCCGCTTATCAATTCAACATCTGAGCTAATAAATATATAACTGTCTACATCCGGTGCATCCTTATATGTTCTTCCTACATATACATTTTTTTCCGAAAGATATCCCTCGATAAATACATCAATATCACTGCCGATAAGATTTTTATTTTTCTTAAATGCAATGACCTGTTGTAAAAGCATCAGTTCATCTTTTCTTTTTTCCTTAACTTCCTCGGAGACATGATCCGTAAAATCATAAGCAGGTGTTCCCTCTTCTCTTGAATAAGTAAATACTCCTAATCTATCGAAGTTAGTTTCATTTACAAATGCTTTCATCGTCTCGTGCATTTCATCAGTCTCACCGGGAAATCCGGAAATAAGTGTTGTACGAAGTGAAATATCAGGTATTCTTTCGCGAAGCTTAGAAATGATATTTTTAATATCACTTCTTGTAGTTCTTCTGCCCATTCTTCGAAGAATATAATCGTCTGCATGCTGGATCGGCATATCGATATAATGAACAATTTTGGGATTAGATGCCATGCATTCAATAAAATCATCATCAATGGACTCAGGATAAGTATATAGAACCCTTATCCACTCTATACCGTCAATTTCAGATATTTTATTTAAAAGTTCCGGGAGTTTTCGCTCACCGTATATATCAGTACCATAAATAGTAGTTTCCTGAGCAACAATATTAATCTCTGTTATACCTGCTTCGGCCAATTGCCTTGCTTCCTTAAGAAGGACATCCATTGGTATACTCCGATAAGGTCCTCTAATATTAGGGATTGCACAATATGTACAACGCTTGTCACATCCCTCTGCTATTTTCAGGTAATCGTATGGCATGCCAGTTGCTGATATCCGTCCAATGCTATCATCAGGTAGACTGTTTATAGATATATCATCAATATCCGTTTTTTCTCCGCTTATAGATTCTTTTACGGCCTGTACAATCTTATCATAGGAATTGATTCCAACAATAGTATCCACTTCTGGAATATCTCTTCTGATCTCTTCCTTGTACCTGCCGCTCATACAGCCTGTAACAACAAGACCCTTTAGATGACCCTCTGTTTTATATTTGGCACAATCCAAAATTGTCTGGATGCTTTCTTCAAGTGATGACTGAATAAAGCAACATGTGTTAATTACTATTACATCCGCTTCTTCTTCAGTCGTAATTTCCATACTATTATTTTTTAGAAGAAACAACATATGCTCTGAATCAGCAAGATTTTTATCACATCCAAGTGATACAAATGCAACTCTCATAAATCACTCTTCTGAATCTACTGAAGCAATATTTTCTGCTTCTGCGGTTTCAGTTTCAATTGCTTCATCTTCTCTTTCAAGCTGAGCTTCTTCGTCAGTAAGAATTCTAAGCTTACCTGAATAAAGTTCATCCACAGCTGTAGAAAGTGGCTTAGTCTTGGAAAATTCATCTTCAAGTCTAGGTGCACCATCGATTATCTGTCTTGCACGTTTTGCTGTTGCACACACAACACTGTATCTGCTATTTACAATAGGTGCTTCGCCCTCCTCAACGTCTTTGTTGATTACATTCATAAGCTCTACATAGGATGGATGGATCATTTTGTTTCTCCTTTCGAAAATTGAGATAGTTCACTCTGGATTCTAGATATAAAATCACTGTTTTTTATTGAGCTGTTCTTCTCACTCTGAATAATGTTATGGACCTTTTCCACAGCCTCATTCAAATCATCATTTACTATAATATAGTCATACTGTTCCATCAGCAGGGATTCTCTTCCTGCAATGGAAAGTCTTTCAGCAACAACTTCTGCATCCTCTGTTCCTCTGCCCTCTAGCCTTCTTTTTAGAGTGGCTGCATCAGGTGGAGTAACAAATAAAAGAATGGCCTGCGGAAATATCTTTCTAATCTGAAGGGCACCTTGAACTTCTATTTCAAGTACTACATCTTTTCCCTCATTAACAAGTTTTTCAACATATGCCTTTGGCGTTCCATAATAATTTCTATTAAAAGAAGCATATTCAAGAAGTTCATGGTTTTTTATCATGTCCTCAAACTTCTCGATCGATAAAAAGAAATACTCTCTTCCATCCTCCTCGCCTGTTCGTTTCTCTCTCGTAGTTGCTGAAACTGAGAGAAAATATTTGTCAGGATATGTACTTAGAAGATGCTTCATTATCGTACCTTTACCTGCTCCTGAAAAACCAGACAGTACAATAACCGTGCCTTTTCTATTTTCTTCCATTAACACCACCGCCTCTATCATTATTTTGAATTCTTGTATAGATTGCATCAGGGCTAAGTGCAGACATAACAACTCTGTTTTCCGAGAGAACAACCACGCCTCTGGTTCTTCTACCCGATGTAGCATCTATCGCAAGATTGTTTTCCTTGGCTGTTTGTACCAACCTCTTGATTGGAGCGGAATCAGGACTAACAATTACCAATATTTTATCCGTCTGGACCAAATTGCCAAAACCAACATTAACAAACGACATATTAATTCCTTTTTATAGATTTATATGTAATGAACAATTTAACATAATCAACCCAAATACAATTACAAGTGTAGCAAAACTATTCAAGATTTTGAACTTGTTCTCTCAGTTTTTCTATAAGTGTCTTCATTTCAATGCCTACATCTGCTGTATAAGAATCAGAACTCTTTGAAAGAATTGTATTAGCCTCTCTGTTTAGTTCCTGTGTCAGAAAATCCAACTTTCTGCCTACAGCACCCCCACTTTTTATGGTATCTTTAAAGGTCTTAATGTGACTGGAAAGTCGTACGAGTTCTTCATCAATGCATATTTTATCTGCATAGATTATAACTTCTGATGCAATTCTTGAATCATCAATGGTCTTATCTTCTAGGAATTCTCTGACCTTCTTAGTAAGTCTTGACTTATACTCATCTATTATAACCGGAGAACGTTCCTTGATAATATGAGATAATTCCTGAAGTCTATCAGCTTTTTTTATAAGATCGGCACTAAGGTTGTCTCCCTCTTTCTCTCTTGCGATAGTAAGTTTTTCAATTGCTTTTGTCAAAGCCTCTCTTACATTTTCCCACAAAGAATCTGGAGATGAAGACATATCCTTTTCCGAAATAACACCAGGAAGTCCCAAAAGTGATGTTATTCCAAAATCATCTGTAAGATCATATTGCTCTTTAATAAAGTCTCTTGCATTCAGATAAACAGATGCACAGTCCTGGTCAAACGCAAATTCTTTTCCTGAATTGCCTTTTGCTCTGATTGTAACAGAAACATCGATTTTGCCTCGCTCGATCTTTTCCTTAATCATCTTCTGTATCTTTTCTTCAAGGGAAAATGCATACGAAGGAAGCTTAACATTTATATCAAGGAATCTATGATTCACTGCCTTGATTTCTACCGTATAACGGATAGAATCAGAATCAACATCGCCTCGTCCAAATCCTGTCATTGAATATATCATAACTATCCTCTCCACTAAAAGCCGAAACAGCCTAAAGATAGACATACTAGTGTATTATAATATTTAACAATTCATGCGTCAATTTTTAATCGATAATTTTTTGAAGATCATTCAAACCAGGTTTTATTACCATTGAATAATTTGTATAATATACAACAAATCCAGGTGCCGCTCCATTAGGCTTTTTAACACCCTTTGCTTTTAGGTAATCAACTTCTATCTTATCAGAGTCTCTGTCTGAAGAATAAAAAGCAGCTAATGCAGCACAATCTGTGTATACATGATCCGGTAGTTCTTTCCCATCTGCTTTTACTATCACATGACTACCCGATATATTCTTGGCGTGAAACCACCAATCTCCATTACTAGCCAGATCAAAAGTCACATGATCATTCTGATAATTATTTTTTCCAACGTATATATCAAATCCATCTATTGTTTTAAAATGAAGTGGCTTCTCCCGAATATCCTTTTTCTTCTTCGAATTCTTCTTTTTATGGATGAATCCAGAATCTTCCATTTCTCTCCTGATAAGATCCAGATCTCCTTCATTTTCCGATAGATCCAATGCCGTCTGTATTGTTTCAAGATGATTTATTGTATCAAGTGTAGTGCTTAAATGCTCTTTCAGCTCAGTTTCAGTTCTCTTTAATTTCTGATATTTTGAAAAATAATCATTTGCATTATCCATAATGGACATATCGGTCTGTATGGGAATCTCTATATCTTCCCCGGTTTCATAATTGTTGACTATTACTGTAGGATTAGAGTTATCAATAGAGTACGCATATGCTCTTAGTAATTCGCCTCTTTGTCTAAAAAGTTCTTTTTTTTCAGTATCCTTATACTGCTTCTCCTGAAGCGAATATTTTTTTTTGTTTCTATTCAAAAGGTTAAATACGATTTTTCTAAGATCTGTAGATCTTTGATGCATATTTGCATAAATATCTCTTCTAGAATAAAAATTATATAGAAGCGATGAAATCGAATCCTGATCCACTGATTTTTTGTCATTATATGAAATAAGATGAAAAGCAGAATATTCCAGTGGCTTTTCAGTTTCGTTATCAGAAATAATAACAGGTTCAAATCTCTCGTTTTTAATGTCACTTATAAGTTTAAAAAATTCTAATTTTAATGAATTAATTCCTGTCTCATCAAGTGATGCTGTGGATTGATCAATATCCAGCCCGGCCCTAGCGCATATTTCCACTGATGTAATTGATGAAAACCCGATAAAGCTGCCAGACAGTAGACCTTTCAGTGTTTGATTTTTGGCATTTATCATAGCAAGGAAATCATTTTCGTCTATGCTGAGAGGATCTATCTTTCCCTCTTGCGTAGGAATAAAATATTGTCTTCCAGGCAATACCTCTCTGACAGAACTAACAGCTGATGAAATATGCTTTATACTATCGATTATTTTATTATCAGAATCTGTAAAAATAATATTTGAGTGTTTTCCCATTATTTCTACATATAGGAATTTAACAGATAAATCTCCCATTTCATCCCTATGTTCAATTGATAGTCGAAGCACTCTCTCCAGACCCATCTGTTCAATATCACATATTCTTCCGTTCCCAATATGTTTTCTTAGAAGCATGCAAAAATTAGGAGCTGTATCAGGGCTTTTTTTGTTTTCTTCTGTCAAATATATCAATGGAAGAGATGCATTAGCAGAAATAAGAAGCCTTAATGTGCCTCTCCTTAACTTGATTGTAAGTATTAATTCGTTTTCCTCTGGCTGAGCTATTTTCGAAATATGACTATCCAGAAGTTTTTCTCTTAGTTCTACCGTAAGAGCTCTCATAGTAATACCATTAAATGCCATTTTAGTTCTCCTTATATAATATAAAGTACTTCATTTATAGATTTGTGTATAGTTTTTCCCGCTCTTTATCCCGCAAAAGTTTTAAATATTTGTTTTCAGGATTATTAAGCTCAGGATCTAATTTAATAATACTTTCAGCGTCTGCTGAAGCAGCTTCTAAAAGGGCAGCATCTTGATAAATATCAGCAATAGTAAATGAAGAATCTCCACTTTGCCTGATGCCCTCAAAATCACCAGGTCCTCTTAATGCAAGGTCCTTTTCTGCAATTACAAATCCATCATTTGACTCATGAAGAACATTTAATCTGTCGCTAGCTTTTTGGTTCTTTTTGGATGAACTATTTACTAGTATACAGTATGATTGATATTTTCCACGTCCTACTCTGCCTCTAAGCTGATGAAGTGATGCCAGACCAAATCTATCTGCATTTTCAATTATCATTACCGAAGCATTAGATACATTTACGCCAACTTCGATTACTGTTGTAGAAACTAGGATATCTATTTTTCCATCTTTAAAATTCTGCATTATAAAATCTTTTTCAGTAGATTTAAGCTTGCCATGAATGATTTCAATATCTACACCATTTCCAAAAGCATCTTGAAGCATATCTCTATAGTCATGGACATTCTCACCATCTATATTATCTGAAGCCTCAACAAGAGGACATACAATATAGACTTGTCTTCCTTTTTTTATCTCAGATGCTGCCATCTTCCAGGCAGTGCTTCGCATACCGCTGTCTATAACTGCCGTTTTAATTTTCAGTCTTTCCTTCGGTAGTTCCTTTATAATAGAAACATTCATTCCGTTATATAGAATAAGGGCCAATGTTCTAGGAATTGGCGTTGCTGATAATAACAGTGAAAATGGTGCACCTCCCTTTTCTGAAAGGATCTTTCTTTGTTTTACTCCGAATCGATGCTGCTCATCAGTAACTGTAAGACCAAGGGAATAATACGTTAGTCCCTCTTGGATCAATGCATGCGTACCGATTACAAAGCTAGCATCCCCAGCTTTTACCTGTTCATATGCAATCTTTTTTTCACTTTTCTTCATAGATCCGACAATAAGCACAACTGAAAATGGAAGGTTATACTTTGATATCATTTCAAGAAAATAATAATAGTGCTGTCTTGCCAATACTTCAGTTGGTGCCATAAGGCTGGATTGATAACCACTTTCAGCCATCATAAGCATGCTTAAAAAAGCAATTATAGTTTTACCGCATCCTACATCGCCCTGTATCAATCTTTCTGTTATATTTTTTCCGACAAAATCATTAGTTATTGATTCAAATGCTGATTTTTGACCATCTGTAAGTGAAAACGGAAGACCATCAATTACTGCATCAGTATATTCACGCTTATCAATATTAAAATTATTATTTACAATTTCTCTTGATAACTCTTCAGATTTTGATTCCAGAAAAAACTGGAGTAGTTCTTCATATACAAATCTGTTTCTAGCCAATATAAGTTGTTCTTCTGACTCAGGGAAATGCATGTATTTAACAGCATCATGATAATTAATAAGGTGATTTTTCTTGACGATGTTATCCGGAAGCATTTCCTCTTCTTGCTCAAACAACCCAAGTGCTTCCTTAACTGCTTTCTCAATTATTTTCTGAGAAAGACCCTTAGTGGTGCTATACACAGGATTAGGACGTTTTATAATATAATAATACTCATCTGGCACAAAAAAAGATGGTTGTTCGATCCTTATTTTTTGATCTTTTTCAGACACCCTTCCATAAAAAACATATGGAATTCCAAGCGTTATGTTGTTCCGGATATATGGCATTCTATACCATATTATTTCAATTGTTCCTTCTTCTGTATCACAACGTGCCGTTTGAATAGATATATTTTTAAAATATCGAACACTTATTGGTCTGTGAACGATACCCAAAACAGCTTGATAATTTCCCGACTCAAGATTTGATATTTTTTCAGGCAATGTATAATTTTTATAATCACGCGGAAAAAAGAGGAGTATATCACGTAAAGTGTATACTCCTATCTTATTAAAAAGCTTTTCAGTTTTACCACCTATTCCCTTAACGTTACAAATAGATGAGTCGAGAAGCAAATTCATTTTATTCTACGCTTGTCACATAATAGTAAACAGGCTGTCCTCCATTTTCAAGATCAATCTCAAGATTAGGAAATTTCGCTTGGATAAAGTTCTTGGTTTCTTCAGCTTCACCTTCAGTGACATCCTCGCCATAATATATAGTAATTATAGAAGACATATCATCAACCATATTTTCCAGCATTTCAATGAAAACATCGTTTCTGTTTCGGCCAACCGACAAGAGTCCAGAATCACCAATTCCCATAAAATCACCGGCAGTGATTTCTTTGTCATCAATCATTGTGTTTCTTACAGCGTATGTTATCTCTCCAGTTTTTACATTCTGGATTTCATTCTCCATGCTCTCTTTATTTTCTTCTACGCTACTATCGGGAAGAAAATTAATAAGTGCTGTTATACCCTGCGGAACAGATTTTGTCGGAATTACAATAATATTTTTATCTTTACATAGTAATGCAGCCTGATTAGCAGCAAGAATAATATTTTTATTATTAGGAAGAACAAAAACATTGTCACAATTTATTTTCTCAACTGCATTTAATATATCGTCAGTACTTGGATTCATTGTCTGTCCACCTGTTATACAGACATCACATCCAAGATCAGAGAATATCCTGCTCATGCCTTCTCCAGCCATTACTGCGACAAATCCCATTGCTTTTTTCTCTGTTGAATCCGCTTTCGTTGTAGTTGCATATGAGCTATCAGAGTCCGATGTTGACTCCGGTCTGATGAATCCCTCTTTATCGCCATTGTTTTTCAATTCAATTTCATGAAGGCTTCCAAGCTCGAGAGCTTTTCTGAAAATATCGCCAGGATTATCCGTATCAAGAGAAGCTGAAATATATAAATCTTTTTTATCGATTATTACATTACCGCCTGAAAGAGAGAGATATGATGCAAATCCATCTTTTCTGTCATCTGTTGTATGTTTTGCAGGTACAAGTACAAAACTAAGATGATAATTAAAAATTCTTTCATCACTTGTGGACTCTTTTTCTTCATCAGATACTAATGAAAGATCTACCTTCTCGCCGGAAATATACTTATAAGCACCTCTTAAAATTTCAAGAAGTCCAGCTCCACCTGAGTCTACAACACCTGCCTGTTTAAGTACAGGAAGAAGATCAGGAGTCTTTTGAAGTACTCTATCACCTTCTTCTACAAGCTCTTCCAAAAAATAAACTATATCATCTGTCTCTTCAGCAAGCAAAATCGCCCTATCAGAGATTCCTCTAGCAACAGTAAGTATAGTTCCTTCTTTTGGCTTCATTACAGCCTTGTATGCTGTTTCTGTTGCTCTCTCACAACCTCTTGCAAGCACATCGACATCGATAACTTCTTCAGCCTTAACAATTTTTGTAAAACCACGAAGAAGCTGTGATAAAATTACTCCAGAATTTCCTCTGGCCCCTCGAAGTGATCCAGATGACATTGCCTTACAAACTGACTTAATATCAGCATCATCACCAAGTTCATGAACAGCCTTGGCAGCAGACATAACCGTCATAGTCATGTTTGTACCAGTATCCCCATCTGGAACAGGAAATACATTAAGTTCATTTATCTCATCTTTTTTTGCTTCAAGGCTCTTTGCACCGGACAAAAAGGCATTTGAAAGCTTCTTTGCATCTAAAGTCTTAAGTTCCACTTATATTCCTCCTCAATCGATGACACGTACACCTTCGACAAATATATTGATCTTGTCAACCTTCAGACCCGTATATTCTTCGACTTTATAACTTACGGTCTCAATAAGATTATCGCAAACTGTGAGTATATTAACGCCAAAAGACACAATGACATGAAAATCAAGTGATATTTTATTATTGTCTTCCATGATTACGCTTATTCCATGATTAAGGTAATCCTTTTTTAACAGCTTAACTAAGCCATCTTTCATATTAACGGCAGCCATACCAACGATTCCGAAGCATTCAACTGCTACAGATCCCGCATAGGTTGCAATGACATTTTCGTCAATAATAATTCTCCCGAGTTTTGTTTCCATCTCTCCCTGCATATTGACCTCCGAAATAAAATATTAATCCTAACAATTGTTTCATTTATTACATTATAGTTAATTATTTGGAAAATATAAAGAAAAAGTACGCGGAAGTTGATTCCGCGTACCGCAAAAATTAGTTTAACCAAAGAATTTCTTTAGTTTAATCTGGGCAGACTACGCCAGATTCACGTAAAATCTCAAGATCAAGCACGCTCTACACTACCGGAGCGAAGACATGAAGTACATACATGAAGTTTCTTAGGTGTTCCTTCGATTACACATCTAACAGACTTCACATTTGATTTCCATATTTTGTTGGATCTTCTATGAGAATGGCTCACCTTAATTCCAAAATGAGCTCCTTTTCCGCAGATATCACACTTTGCCATCCTGCTACACCTCCTAAAGACCTTTTCATAGGTCGAATTCTCGTGACAACATTGATATATTATCAAAACCACATATAAAAAGCAAGAGAAATTTTGCAAACAATATTTTCAAAGATACATTACAAAATCAAAAGGAAAATTACTCTTCTGAATCAAAATCCTCATAAGCCATATCTTCGGTGTCATCATCAAATTTATCTTTATCGTTCTTATCTTTTTTGAAATGAGAAACGACTTCTGGAATCAATTCAATTATCCTATCAATATTCTTATCCTGTGAGACTCTAAGTAATCTAACGTTTCCATCATGAATAACCAGAAATCCGTTGGGAACCATCTTACCACCAAGACCACCACCACCATTGTTGTGTTCATCATTATCAAAGGCACCTGCTGCTACTCCAAATGAAACATTTATTAGAGGAACAATTGTTGTATCTCCAACAACTTTGGGTTCTCCAACTACAGTTTTTGTAGTGAGAAACGTCTCCATACCTTCAAAAAGTGACTCTACAATTGGTTTAAATTCTGCCTTTTCGTTTTCTTTTCCCATCTTTTTAACCTCCGATTTTTAATGTAATTTTCTTAATGTCTTTATCAGTGAAAATTTTAAATATCAAAATCAAAATCCATAGAAGCATTATACTTCCTTTAACCCTTATATGTCCACGAACAAACGGTTCATCTGCAGTGAAATCAGGACATATGCCTGCTCCATCAGCATACACTATCGGGATCCAAGAGATAACTCCTGTTGCTAACCCTGTGAGATCCGGTTCTCCTAGAGAATAAATAAGCTTAGTATTATATACTTTTAATCTTAAATGCCTAAAAAGATTCTTTATCAGTGCAATTATTTTTTTTAAAGCTTTTTTGTTTTTTTTATCTGTGATTTTTTCAAAAAGATTCTTTATTTTTGAGAAAAAATCATCGTTATCTTCGCTTGCTTCTTTTTTATTTTTTGCTTCTTTCTTGTTATTTGAATTTTCTTTGCCTGAATGTTCTTCGCTTAAACGTCCTTCAGCTGAATGCTCTTTTTCTTGATTCTCTTTGTCTGAATGCTTTTCGTCTAAATTTTCTTCTAATGATATTTTGGGGTTTGGATCAGCAAAATCTTTTGCTTTTTCATATACAAATGATTTATCACATGGTGCATGTACATCATCCTCAATATTCTTTTTGTTATCTAAATATAAACCGTTTTTTTTATTTTCAGGTTCTTCGCTTGTTTTTTTATTATTCTTATTTTGCTTATTGTTACTATGTTTTTTATTGTTCTTATGCTTTTTATGCTGCTTTTTTCCTGATGTATCAAATATCTTAATAAGTCCCCAAAAAATATAAGCCCTAATTGATAGCTCTTTTTCATAAAAAGCTTTAATTCTGAAAAAATATATTCCGCTTGAAACCGAGCCTGATGCATTCGAATCCAAATTATCAATTTTAGAATCAAGTCTAAGATGCCAAGGTAAGAAAATCAACATGCATAATATCAAAAGCACAGACAAAAGTATGATTCCAATAATTTTTAATATCAAGAATATCATATTTATCTACCGTTTCTTTTATGAATATAGGTATAAATATCTGCAGTTCCTGTCTCTTTTAGTGCCTTCTCTGTAAGAGAAACTATTAGATCTTCCATTTCTTTTCTACCAATTGTAACGCCAACGAGAATCCCATCTCTTTTATATAGCTGACGTTTATTATATTCCATCATAGTATAGACATATAGCATATCAGAATTAACTTCACATGTAACACAATAATATATGTTCTTATGAGGAAATGACGCACTAACAAGACCCTTTAATACTTCACTTCGGGTATTAGATTCCATATTTATTTTATCTGATATAAACATATCTATATAGGGTGTCATATAAGCCTCTTTTATATATAACTACTTAAAGCATGCACTAAAGATCTTACTTGCTGCCGTATATGCATGAGACGATGTATCCTCCAATAAAACACATAAGCACACTGTTTTTTCACCATTGTCTGCAAAACCTACAAACCACGAATGAGTGTCTCCCTTAGAATTAAACTCTGCAGTTCCTGTCTTACCATAAGCTGTATAGGATGGATCTTTAAAAGCACTTTTTGCGGTTCCATCTGTAACAACTTTTCTCATAAGTGTCTTTAATGTTTCCGCATCATCAGCGGTCATAAGTGATTTGTACTTTTTCGGCGAGTTAGACGAAACCATATCACCATCTTTACTCTCTATATGATCAACATCATACGGAACCATAAGCTCACCATTATTGGCAATAGCTGAAGCAATAAGCGCCATATGATAAGGCGATACCGTGGTTTTACCCTGTCCAAATGAAGTAGCCATCACCATCGGTTCATCATCATCCTTACTCAGTTTAAAAGAACTTTTCGCCTTGTTTGAAAATTTTCCGGGAAGAGTCTTATTAAACAAAAGCTGATCTGTGATCGTATCAAAATCAGTTATATCACATTTTAATCCTATTTGTGAGAATGCAATATTACATGAATTACTAAAAGCCTGAGTCACATCCTGATTGCCATGGGACTCATTATTGGCACAATGTACTGTATATCCACCTTTTGTAAACTCACCGTTACAATCGAATCTGTCTGTTAATTCACCTCCACTATGAAGATAGCTTAAAACAGTTGCAATCTTAAATGTAGAGCCGGGCGGATATTTTCCCTGCAAAACCCTATTTAAAAGTTGGGCATCATTAGAACTCGAAATACTCTTCCAGTTCTGACTAGCTGTATTAGGATCAAACGATGGTTTCGAAACCTCTGCCAAAATCTTACCTGTGTCTGGCTCAATAACGATTGCAGCTCCCTTTTCAGTGGTAATCGCATCAAAACACGCTTTTTGAATATTGGTATCAAGTGTAGAAACAATTGTATCGCCTTGGCTCTTTTTACCAGATAATTCATTTTGAACTCTGTCTACAACATATGAATGTGATCTAAGTAGATCAAAATTATTTTCAAGTTCCAATCCTGTCATTCCATTAACTGCGTACCCAACTGAGTGGCAGAATTCTTCTCCATATGGATAACTTCTTTGAAGTGTTCCATCTTTATTCTGAACAGTTGTAGCCAGAACATTTCCATCAGATGATTTAATATCACCTCTTATAACACTGTCACTTAAATTATTGATTCTTGGATTATATGGGTTATTTATAAATGACTCACTTTTAAATCCAAGAAAATAGCATAAATACGCAGTCATTGCAAGGAAAATAAATAAATAAACATATGTTATTGTAGCAAATCTATTATTTATCTTGTTTTTTTCTGATCTGCTTAAATTCTTATCTCTAATTACATTATGTTTTTCTTTAATGACATTATTATCTTTTAAATCATTTAAATCTTTTACATCTCTTACATTTTTCATGCTTTCACTTCTTTCTTCATGCCCATTCCCTGTATACATGAAAACATAATAAAGAACGCAATCGTAGAGCTTCCTCCTGCGCTTATAAATGGCAATGTAACACCTGTTGACGGGATGAATTTAATTACTCCTCCAATTGACAAAAAACTCTGAAATCCAAAAGCAATGCCAAATCCGGCAGCAGCTAGTGATGAAAACGTATCTTTTTTTTGCATTGCAAGATTCATGATAAGAATTATACAACTTACATACGTAAAAATTAGACATATTCCAAAAACAGCACCCAGTTCCTCTGAAATAGCGGCAAATATAAAATCCTTAGACACAACGGGTATTTTTTCTGGCATACCAAGTGTAAGTCCTGAGCCTACCCAGCTTCCGGTTCCAATTGCAAAAAGAGACTGGGATACCTGATATCCGGCATTATCAATAACTGAAATTGGATCTATCCAAGCAGATATTCTGCTTTGAACATGAGCCATCAGCTTACCTACAAGGAAAAGTCCAGACACAACAAGTGTTCCTCCTGATACTAAGATCCATAATTTTGCAGTCTTTAGGTATACCAGAAGTAAAAAGATCATAAAAAGAATAACGGCACCGCCAAGATCTCTTGAAAGCACTAGAATTCCTATGTGTATGAAAGAGACAATTGTAAGAATGAGATAATCTCTCCCATTTTTTGCTTTCTTTAATGCCGCCGAAATTCCAAGAACAAAAAATATTTTAACAAATTCTGTTGGTTGAAAGCTAAATCCTCCAATATTTAAACTGATTTTTGCACCATAAACAGTCTGTCCGGCAACAAGAACAATTAGAAGACTTATGATACCTAAAACTGCATATAATTTTTGTAGATCTTCCCAAAAATCAAATTTTTTAATTAGTATAGGAATAATAGATGTAACTACTGCAGCAAAAATTGCGATTATTAGCTGTTTTATCGCTCTATCAGTGTTAAGTCTCGAAATAATTATCAGCCCTAATGACAAAAGCATACATAGATGGTTTAAAAGTGCATTATTGATACCTGTGTATGCGGCCTTGTAGATAATCTGAAGCGCGATAACAAGTGTGATCTCTGATACCATTAGAACTATATATGTGGCATTTTCTGTATTTAAATATAATATAACATTACATAAGGAAATAAGAAGAAGTGTCCATATGTTTTGAAGATAATATAATCCTTTTTCCTTGGACTTTGACAAGCCGCTTCTAAGCGCAAAAAAACCGTCAAATGTGTATAGAGCAAAAAGAAATATGAGAATATATCTTGATATAATTGTGAAAAGTCTAACCATTATTCTACGCCTCTATTATAATGACCCTTCGTAAAATCATTGCTAAATCCAGATTCATGAGTAAATTTTTTATTATTAGCAGATTTAAACATATTCATAATCTTCGAAGTCTCTTTCCCACTTTCAATCGTAAAATCTAATCTTACACTGGAAAAACCCATCTTCTTGATCTCTTCCAACTTATCTATAAGGTTAAGCGGAATTGAATTATAAATAGTATTCATACAAACAGTACAATCATTTCTCACAGAAAAGAATTTTCCCTTTCTGTCTTTTAATTTAAGAATAGACGGGCACTTATCACATCCTTTTATATTTTTTCTGGTACAATCAGCCTTTATCATAAGTTCTGTTCTTCCATAAACCGAAATTATGCTTCCTGTATTATCTCTATGTCCTAGTTCTGCCTTATTAAGTTCAAATGGAGCCATATTTATTTTATAACCCAATGATCTAAAAGCATCAACCGCATTATCATTATACGTATATAATCTATGCTCTAAAATAACAATATTTCTAGGTATTCCAATTTTATCTAAGAATCCTAGATTGTCAAAGCTTGAAGCAACATACATATCAAAATCTTTAATAATATCTTTATTTTTATCCAGATAACAATAGGCCCTATCTCTTAGTACCTGAGGTAATTTCAACATCGCGCGTGAACCAGTATCATGCGCCAATTCAATATAATGATTTAATTTTGAATGATCTATATCCAAAAAACTATGATCAAAAATAATAACTGTTTTTCCATCTGCATAATTTATGACTTCATTAAATTGATCCGTATCTGTTACCAAAATATAAGTATTGATTTCGTCACACGATAATTTATTGTATTCTTTTCCAGAATATTGTTCTACAGCATAACTATCGGTTGTCTTTTCTGCATGATATGATTTTTTGATTTTATTTTTGTCACTATAAAACAAATCAATTATTTTTTCTTCGAGTTTTGAGATAAATTCTCTTCTATAAGCATTTATCTTACCCATAGGCATAAAAATATCTGTATCCATTTCGATTTCAATATTATCTATTTCAAATATTGTATTTCCTGTTTTCTCTAACTGTTTATTAACATCATCACGGGTTAATGGTCTGTTTTGAGCAGTCTCAGGGTAATCTCCCCAAATACAAATATCTGAGATATCAAGAAGACTAAGCCTATCATTATAAGAAACATCATTGTTATCTTTTATACTGGTAAGAATAATCGAAAATTCAGTATTTTTTTTAATGATTACCTTAATTGAAATCTCAAGCTTACGTGTGCCTGTATTTATCTGATCCGTATATTCTGTCTGTTCTGTATGAAGCGAAGAATCATCCATGGACATAAGCTCTGGACCATTGTAGTTTTTCATATAAAAATCAGTAAAACCACTACGATTTCCAAGTCCCATCAATATGTCCATATCTTCATTTGATACTTTATATAACCTGTCCGTTGATAAATATCTGTCTATATATTTTCTATAAACTGATACGACACCGGATGCATATTCTTCAGACTTCATACGCCCTTCGATTTTTATCGAATAGACTCCTGCCTCTGAAAGTTCCGGTATATTATTTATAAGACACATATCCTTGGGGCTAAGAAGATATCTGCTATGTCCAGAAATCATTTTATTGCCATCATATAATTCATAAGGAAGTCTACAGGGCTGAGCACATCGTCCTCTATTTCCGCTCCTTCCACCGAGCATGCTGCTCAAAAGACATTGTCCTGAATAACATACACAAATAGCGCCATGAACAAAGGCTTCAATTTCAGCTCCAGTGTTTTTATAAATATCAGATATTTCAGCAAGTGATAATTCTCTTGCAAGAACAACTCTTTTTACGCCTTGATCTTGTAAAAACGAAACTCCAAATTGAGACGTGACTGACATCTGTGTACTTGCATGCACATCTAAATCCGGGAAATTTTCACGGATAAACTTTAGTACAGAAAAATCCTGTACTAAAACAGCATCAATTCCTGCATCTCTGTATTCTTTTATATATGAATATAATTTGCTATATTCAATGTTTTTAATAAGGGTATTGACTGTAAGAAATGCCTTTGCATTAAAAAGATGAGCATACTTTATGCCTTCAATCGCATCATTGAAACAAAAATTATCGGCATATGCCCTGGCTCCAAACATAGAGCCTCCGAAATATACGGCATCACAACCGGCATCAACTACTTTTTTTAAAGTTTGAAGATTACCAGCCGGTGCTAAAAGTTCTAATCCATTTTTACTCATTCTCAAAATTCGTCTGAGCCTGAATCTCCAGTACCAAGAAGCGCATCCTCAAGCGATGCTTCGAGCTTGACCTTATGGAGTTTCAGCTCTTGATTCTCTTCCTTTAGATCTGAAATCTGTTTTTCAAGTTCCTCTGTTGTAACTTGATTTGTTACAAGCTCATGCTTTAAATTATAGATTTCCTGATCTTTGTGCTTAAGATCCTGCTCATTACTTTCAACTCTGTCTTTTGCTTTAAAATAATCATCTGCAAGGTTAAGATTAAGCATAACTGTCTTCATATCAGTTGATAACTGCTTATAATTATCAAGCTTCTCAACCTCTTCAATCTTATGATTAATATATGTAGCTACCTTATGAAGATATTCTTCCTCTTCATAGCCACTTAAAGTATACATTTTATTTCCAATAATAACGTTTGTGCTTTTCTTTGCTGACATAATGTCCCCTTGATTACAATATCATCCCAAATAATATTGTGCTAATTATTTCATAACCGCTTCAATTATATTAGACCTTATACTCTATGTCAAAATGTTCATACGCTTCTTTTGAAGCAATTCTACCTTTAGGAGTACGAAGGATAAGACCACTTTTAACCAAGAATGGTTCATAAACTTCTTCTATTGTGCCTGAATCCTCACCAATTGAAGCTGCTAGAGTTTCAAGTCCTACTGGCCCACCATCAAATTTATTAATAATAGTTAAAAGCATGTTTCTATCTGCAGTATCAAGTCCAAATGAATCAATCTCAAGAAGATCAAGAGCTTCATCTATAACTTCTTCCTTTATTTCCCCATTATACTTTACTTCTGCATAGTCACGGACTCTTTTTAAGAGCCTATTAGCCAGTCTAGGTGTTCCTCTAGATCTCGATGCAAGACAAAACGCAGCCTTATCGTCTATATTTACATTTAATTTTTTCGCAGACTGAATAACAATATCCTTAAGCTCATTCGGAGTATAAAATTCCATATGATATAACACACCAAATCGGTCTCGAAGTGGAGCTGATAAGAGTCCAGCTCTTGTAGTAGCACCAACCAATGTGAATTTAGGCAGATCCAAACGAATAGATCTTGCAGTCTGGCCTTTTCCAATCACTATATCAATTGCATAATCTTCCATTGCCGGGTATAAAACTTCTTCGACTTGCTTATTAAGTCTGTGGATCTCATCAACAAATAAAAGATCTCCCTCGTTTAGATTACTTAAGATTGCAGCCATTTCTCCAGGTTTTTGAATTGCCGGTCCTGAAGTTATTTTTATATGAACTCCCATTTCATTAGCAATGATTTCAGAAAGTGTTGTTTTTCCAAGTCCCGGAGGACCATAAAAAAGTACATGATCAAGAGGTTCTCCTCTATCCATAGCAGCACTGATAAAAATGCCAAGAGTCTCTTTAACTTTTTCCTGACCTATGTACTCTTTTAAGCTTTTTGGTCTAAGAGTATTTTCTGTTTTTTCTTCACCGGTTTTTATCTCGGTGGAAATAATACGTTTTTCCAATTTAATATATCCTATTTGATATCATCATTAATAAATTTTTTACATAAATGCAAGTTTTTTTAAAGCCTGCCTAATTAATTCTTCCGCATCCATATCCTTGGCTTCAGGTATCTTGGATATTGCCTGAAGTGCCTCTGTCTGGCTATATCCAAGACTAGAAAGTGCCAGTACTGCATCATTTTTAGCTGATCCTGAAGAATTATTTGTTGATTCCTTTGAATTAAAATTTTCTTCGATTGCATCAGGAAGTGAGATCTTATCTTTTAATTCCAATATGATCTTTTTAGCTGTCTTATTTCCAAGTCCAGGAACCTTACTAAGCGTCTTGTCATCCTCTGATAAAATTGCAAATTTAATATCACTTACATTAAAAACAGAAAGACAGGCGAGTCCTATTTTGGGTCCAATTCCTGATACTGTTATTAATTGTTTAAATATATTAACATCTTCCTCATCCAAGAAACCAAACAAGGATATACCATCTTCTTTTACATGCATATAAGTATATATAAGGTATTCCTGATTGTTTTCTATTTCTGCAATGTCTCTTACCGACATATAGACAAGATAGCCTATACCATTTGCCTCGATAATAATGCTATCTTCTTTTCTTTTAAAAACCGTTCCCTGTATAAATGCTATCATTCTGATCCCTTTATTTCAAACCCTATAATTTTGCGAAGTCTTGGAAGTAGTTCACGAGCAATTATTCCTATTACGATTCCTGTTATAATTCCGCCAACAAATAAAACTGGAAAGTATGTAAAAATATAATAATTTTCCATAACAATGGCTGCCATTATTATCTGCCCTAAATTATGGAATATACCACCAGCTGAACTTACTGTTACAATACTGAATTTTTTTGTTTTTTTCATAATTGTCATTATGATCATGGATAAGAAGGCACCTGATAAACTATAAACGATTGAAAACGCACTTCCAAACATGAATCCAGCGATAAATATTCTCATAACATTAATTAATGACGCTGTTTTAAAATCATATAAATATAAAACGATAATTATAGCAAGATTAGGAAGCCCTATTTTTAAGCCTGGAATCGGGATAAAAACAGGAAGCAAGGTCTCTATGTATGAAAGAACAAGAGCAAGTGCAAGAAAAAGGCTCGTAATTCCAATGTTTTTTGTGCTTTTAACTCCCAATCTATCACCTTACTTTGTCATACTATCAAGAGAATCTGATCCTTTATCTCCCTTTATTGTTATAACTATTTTATTCGGGAGACATACGATTGTCTCTCCAACACGGGATATCTTGCCCATTTTTTCACACAATTTGTCCGGGCAATCAGCTTCCTTCATATAAACTTCATGATCCTTGATAACTACAGCATTAACCAATTTACCATTTTCTTTAATATCAATCTCATGATCCTTATCCATTTTATACTCACCATATATTTTGTTATCTTTTTTTATCTCACATATATAACCATTTGACCTAGTCATAAAAAAATAAGCAAGAAATAAAAAAACTAGAATTATTAATGCTACAGCAAAGAAAATAATATCATATTTCATATTCGTTTTATTACTTTTCATTAATTTCGCCAATATAATAAAATCCCTTAACTTTTGTAAGTTTAACCGGTACAATTTTACCAATATTTGATGTATCGGCTGTAAAATGTACAACAGAATTATTATCAAGTCTTCCTGTAAGCATGGATGGATCTTCTTTATCTATTTCTTCACACAAAACAGGAAGAGTCATTCCACCAAGTTCATTTGTCTTCTCGCGTCCAATTTTCTGAACTTCTGACAACAGTCTGTCAAATCGGTCTTTCACAATATCCTGTGTGATCTGATTATCCATTTCTGCAGCAGGTGTTCCTGTTCTTCTTGAATATTGAAATGTAAAAGCACTATCGTATCTTACTTTTTTAACAACATCCATGGTTTCAAGAAAGTCTTCCTCTGTTTCTCCTGGGAATCCTACTATTATATCAGTTGTAATAGCACAATCAGGTATATTCTTTTTGATTTTGTCTACAAGAGAAAGATATTTATCTTTTGTATAATGCCTATTCATCTTTGCCAAGATTTCAGTTGATCCTGACTGTAATGGAAGGTGAATATGATGGCAGACATGCTCACAGTCCCTTACTGCTTCGATCAGATCATCCGATAGGTCTTTGGGATGCGGTGTCATAAATCTAATTCTTTTTAACCCTTGGATTTTATCTACTTCTCTTAACAGATCTGAAAATCTATAATCACGGTCTAGTGTCTTACCATATGAATTGACATTCTGACCAAGCAGCATGATTTCTATTACTCCATCATCAACCATTCTCTGGATCTCAGCAATTATATCCTCAGGTTCTCTGCTTCTCTCTCTTCCACGTACATAAGGAACAATGCAATAACTGCAAAAATTATTGCATCCAAACATTATATTTATACCAGTCTTAAACTTATAGGTTCTATCACAGGGAAGATCCTCCACAATTTCTTTGGCTTCTTCCCATATTTCAATTATTTTCTTATCCTGGATAAGATTCTTGACAACTATTTCTGCCAGTTCATGGATATTATGAGTTCCGAACATGATATCAACAAAATTGTAACTGCTTTTTATCTTGTCAACTATCTGTTTTTCCTGCATCATACATCCACAGATACCTATTTTCATATCCGGATTTTTATCCTTATATCCATGTAGGATCCCGAGTCTTCCGTAGACTCTGTTGTCAGCATTCTCTCTAACAGAACACGTATTAAATATTACAAGATCCGCATCTTCTGAATCAATATTCAGATAACCAATCTTTTCCAGTATTCCTCTTAACTTTTCGGAATCTCTAGAATTCATCTGACAACCAAATGTTGTGACATGGCAGGTTAATTTTTTACCAATAGATGCTTCTTTTATATTTAATAATTCCTGACCTATCTCAATAAAAAAATTTTGTCTCTCAGGTTCATTTTCAGGTGCTTTATTTATATCAATCACGTATCTGTCCATTTCCATAAATCACATATTTATAAGTACAAAGCGCATCTAATCCCATAGGACCTCTTGCATGGAGTTTCTGAGTACTGATACCTATCTCAGCTCCAAAACCGAATTCATGTCCATCTGTAAAACGAGTAGATGCATTAACATAGACACAAGCTGAATCTACAAATTCCAAGAATTTATTAGCATTGTCATAATCCTTTGTAATTATTGATTCCGAATGACCTGTATTATATCTATTTATATGATCTATAGCTTCATCGATTGAAGATACGACCTTAACAGACATAATGTAATCCAAGTATTCTTTTCCCCAATCTTCATCATTTGCTTTTATTGCATCAGGTAAAATTGAATTTGAAATATAATCTGTTCTTATCTCTACATTTCTTGCCTTTAATTCTCTATACATCATAGGTAAAAATTCTTTGGCAATCGATTTATGGACCAATAATGATTCCATTGCATTACAAACTCCTACCCTCTGCGTTTTGGCATTAATTATAATGTTAAGTGCCATATCAAAGTCAGCAGACTCATCCACATATACATGACAGTTTCCTGTTCCTGTCTCAATAACAGGAACCGTAGAATTATTAACAACAGCAGCAATAAGCCCTGCTCCGCCCCTTGGAATAAGCACATCTACATATTTATTCATTTTCATAAATGCATTTGTTATTTCTCTGTCAGATCCCGGGATATATGAAATACAACTATCATCAATCCCTGCAATACTAAGGCCTTTTTTAAGAGCTTTGACAATTTCCATATTAGAATTTTCTGCAGCTCTTCCGCCCTTTAATATACAGGAATTACCTGTTTTAAAACATAATCCAAAGACATCAGATGTAACATTAGGCCTTGCTTCATATATAACTCCCACAACCCCCATAGGAACTGATTTTTTTCCTATTAGAAGCCCATTAGGTCTTTTCTTCATGTAAGAGATATTACCTATAGGATCATCTAGTGCTACTAGTTCCATAAGCCCATCAGCCATTGCATTGATTCTATCTATATCCAGTTTCAGCCTATCATAAAGAGGTTTTGGCATATTGTCATCTTCAGCATTTTTGAGATCAATGCTGTTTGCCCTCAGAATATCATCAGAAGATGACCTTAAAATCTCACTGCATATCTTAATTGCATTGTTTTTTTTATTTGTATCAAGATGACCTGTGTATACTGATGCCTTCTTGGAAGATTCACATAGCTTTTTCAAATCCCCAATTGTAAAAATATACTCATCATTTGTATTATTCATTGTCATGTCTTTCTGTAAAATCAAATATTCCTGCTTCAGTTATCAGAATGTTCATCGGAACATCCCATTCTTCAACAGGGAGACGATTTTCAACCTGATCCTCATAACATATACCTATTTTTAAAAGATTTTTTTGACTTGAAAGGAAATTATCATAATAACCCTTTCCAAATCCTACCCTATTCCCTTTTCTGTCAAATACCACACCGGGAACTATACACAAACCTTCAAAAGTATTTTTCCATTTATCTGTGTTTCCAACCGGTTCAGGAATATCCATTGCTCCAATAGTAAAGCTGTTTAGGTTGTTAACTCTGAAAAAATCAATTTTATCATTGTATATCTTTGGAAAATAAATATTATATCCGGCCTTAAGAAGATCTCTAAACATAGGATGAATAGCTGTTTCACGTCCTACTGGATAAAACAAGAGAATATTCTTTCTTATTTTATTCTTTTTATTTTTACCGTCATTTTTATTCTTACTATCATTTTCGGCCAATTCAACATGTTCAATCTTATTATCAAAACTAAAACTTGAAATCTTTGATAATAAATTCATATAATTTTCTGCTGTATTTTGTTCATCATTAAAAATTAAGGATCTAAGATTTTCCAGAATCAGGTTTGAAGAATCATATGCTGTTCCTGCTTCCATTTCATCTCGGGATGCAATATGTTTTTTCCTGATTGTATTCAAAAGCTCATTATTGCCTTCCATGTTATTCTCCATCTATAAAAATATAATTTTAAATATCAGCTTAGATTATCATTCAGATAATCAATCAAATCAAAATTAGTATTTTTATTGGCCCAAAAATGTGTGCCAATAAAATCATCATCAAATATCTCATGCAAAACTGAAACATCACGTCCATTTGCAATTATCATATCTGCACCAGATGCTGTAGCTATTTGTGCAGCCCTTATCTTTGTCGTCATACCACCGGTCCCTATATCACTGCCAGGAGTATTTGAGGCCATGCTCTGTATTCGTTCATCAACACAAGAAACATCACTTATTAGCTTGGCCCCTGGAGTTTTCCTAGGATCCGAATCATATAGACCATTGATATCGGATAACAAAATCAAAAGATCTGCACTTGTAAGAGATGTTACCATTGCTGAAAGTGTATCGTTATCACCAAACTTCATCTCATATGTAGAAATTGTATCATTTTCATTAACAATAGGTATCACACCCATTTTAAATAGAGATTCAAATGTATTCAATGCATTTATTCTAGATACATTGTCTACAATTGTATTTTTCGTCATCAGTACCTGACCACATCTCTCATTGTATTCAGAAAACAACCTTGAATAAATTGACATAAGACCGGCCTGTCCTACTGCAGCCAATGCCTGTTTCTCTGGAAGAGAATCCGGCTTACTGGAAAATCCCATTCTTAGTCTGCCGAAAGCTACTGCTCCCGATGAAACAAGACATACATCTTTTCCTTGATTTCTGATATCTGAAAGTTCTCTTACAAGCTTTTCAATTTTTACCAGATCCGGATGACCTGTATCCGGATGTGTAAGAGAATTAGAACCTATTTTTACAATTATTCTTTTCTTATCTTTAAACTTATTTTTTTCCATAACAAAAACGCCTTTCAAAAAAGTCATCCCTAAATGTAACATATTTGTATGAAAAAATAAACTAATTATCGCTTTTACTGCATTATAATTGCCTTTTATTTAAAAAGACCTTGGGTATCTCTATTTAGATTTTTCTAAAGAAAGATACTCAAAGCCTTATAAATATAATTTTTATTCTTCTGCAGAACGAATCTCTCCTGGTTGCTTAATAATAACCTTTTTAGGGCACTTTTCAGCACAGATTCCACATCCAAAACATTTATCCTGATCAATAACAGCTATATTATCAATAACATGGACTGCATCATGTGGACAATTTTTCTCGCAAATATGACAGGCAATACATCCAATATCACATACTGCCATTACATCCTTACCTTTGTCCTTTGAGCTACATGTAACGTCATAGGCACTATCATATGGTTGAAGGTCAATTATGTGTTGAGGACACACATTTATACACTTACTGCAAGCCTTACAATTCTCTTTATTGACCTTGGCAATGCCATCTACGATATGAATAGCATTAAATTCACAGACATTTACGCAGCTTCCTCTTCCCAAGCAACCATAATTACAAGCTTTAAAACCACCGCCTGGAAGAAGCTTAAGAGCATTACAGTCCTGAGTTCCTGTATATTCGTATCTATCTTTTGCCTTATCACAAGTTCCTGCACAATGTACATAAGCAACATTTCTTGTGGACTCTCCGGCTTCAACTCCCATAATACCGGCAATAATATTGCCTACTGGAGCGCCTCCTACAGGACACTGATTAACAGGAGCTTCTCCATTAGCAATCGCCTTGGCAAGTGCAGCACATCCTGCATATCCACATCCACCGCAATTATTTCCTGGAAGTGCATCTAAAACAGCAGCTTCTTTTTCATCAACTTCAACCTCAAATTTCTTTCCGGCAAATACCAGGAAGAATCCGATCAGACATCCGGTTGCTGTCACAATTGAAGTAGCAATTACAACACCAGTGATCATAACAATTTTCCTCCTTAAATAATTCCCGAAAATCCCATAAATGCAATTGCCATAAGTCCAGCTGTTACAACAACAATAGCCGTTCCCTGAAATGCATGTGGAACATCATTAAACTGGATTTTTTCTCTTATACCGGCCATGATAAAAATTGCAATCGCAAATCCGGCTGCAACACCAAAGCCATATACAACACCCTGCCAAATATTATAGTCTTTAGTAACAATATTGATTGCAGTTCCAAGAACCGCACAGTTAGTTGTTATTAATGGAAGATAGACTCCAAGTGCATTGTATAGTGAAGGCACATTCTTTTTCAGAATCATTTCAACAAACTGAACAAGTGCAGCAATTACAAGTATAAATACAATTGTATTTAGATAGTCAAGATCTAATGGCTTAAGTATAAAGTTATAAATAAGACCCGTAACAAATGACGAAAGTGTAATTACAAATATTACAGCCGCTCCCATTCCTGCAGCAGTTTCAGTTTTCTTTGAAACTCCAAGGAAAGGACAAAGTCCAAGGAACTGGCTCAGTACAACGTTGTTTACAATCGCTGAGCTAACCAGCAGTAAAATAATGGCTTTCATTACTGTTCATCCTCCTCTTTCTTTGATTCAATTTTTTCGTTCTTGCTGTCAGCACAATTTATTCTGTCATAAATAGATTTTCCTCCACAGGTTGCTGACATAGAGCATGATGAGCAATCACCAGTAAATGCTGCGCCTTGAGCTGCAGCTAGCGGTTTACCCTTTGCTGCCATCTTTTCCCTTACGACCTTCATTACTGCAACAAGAAGTGCAAGTATAAAAAATGCTCCCGGTGCAAGTACAAATATTGATACCGGAGTATATCCAGCCTTACCGATTGAAGGATCAGCAAGTGGAAGCACCTGAAAACCTGCAATTTGTCCTGCTCCAAGTATTTCTCTTATTGTACCGATTATTGAAATCGAAATCGTAAATCCAAGACCCATACCGATCCCATCAAAAAACGAAGGTATAACAGGGTTCTTGGATGCATAAGATTCTGCACGACCTAGGATAATACAGTTAACAACTATAAGTGGAATATATATTCCAAGTGCATCATAAATAGATGGAACAAATCCCTGAATCAAAAACTGAACAACTGTTACAAGCGATGCAACTATAACAATATATGCAGGCATTCTAACTGCATCAGGAATGATTTTTCGAAGTGCCGATATGATAAGATTTGAAAACGCAAGAACAACTGTTGTGGAAAGTCCCATTCCTATACCATTTATTAATGATGTTGTTACTGCCAGTGTAGGGCACATTCCAAGCATTAGTACAACTGTAGGATTTTCACGAATAATTCCGTTATACAGTCTCTCGACAGGACTGTCATTTTTCTTTTCCATTACTTAGCACCTCCTGTCAGAGTTTTAAAATAACAAAATCCAGCATCAACTGCTTTTGTTACTGCATTTGAAGTAATTGTAGCTCCGCTAATAGCCTCGATTTTGTCCTTACCGCCGCCATTTTTAGAAACTTCATATGTTCCAGCTTTAATTCCGCTAAATTCATTCTTAAACTTGTCTTCTTTAGCTTTCATTCCAAGTCCCGGAGTATCATTAATGGATGTTATTGAATATCCATTCATTTTTCCATCATTTGTTACACCCATATAAAATGTAAGCTTTCCACCATAATCATTCATATTCGTAACGGCAAGCACATATCCAAGTTTTTTGCCTGATGCATCTTCGGCAACAATACAATCATCAACTGTAATTCCCTTGTAACCAGCATCTTTAACAATGCTAGCTGCTTTTTTAGAATCAAATGATTTGTATTCTTTAAATTTTTTTGCTTTTGAAAAGACTTCGTTATATGCCTTTTGTACAGCCTGCTCCTGTGCCCTTTCAATAGGCTTCTCTGTAATAGCATGTACACCGCCAAGTGCAAGTCCTGATATAAAGGTAATAAGTGTCAAGGTAAGAGCATCTTTAACTAATTTATTCATGCTTTTGCTCCTTCCTCTAACTTACTGTCTTTTTTGCTAGGTTCTCTTACAATTCCAAAAGCCTTTGGAACTGTGAATTTTTCAATAAGAGGAACCAAACAGTTAGCGAAAATTATTGCATAAGATACACCCTCTGCCGATGCACCAAAAATTCTAAAAATTCCTGTTAGTATTCCAAGAACAATACCAAAAATAATCTGACCCTTTGGTGTAATAGGCGATGTGACATAATCTGTTGCCATAAAGAATGCACCAAGTATAAGACCTCCTCCGCAAATCTCCTCTACGAGAAAAGTCCAGTCAAACCCATGTCCTCCGAAAAGAAGAACAAATATTGCAAAGGTTCCAATATACGATGCAGGTATTCTCAAATTGATAATACCCATTAGTATCAGGAATATAGCTCCAATTAAAAGAGCAATTACTGATGTTTCACCAATTGTACCAGCTTCGGTTCCAAGAAACATCTTTAATGCATCTACCGATTCTCCAGCCTTAAGCTGCGCTAGAGGCGTTGCACTTGTAACACCATCATAAGAAAAGCTGGTCATCTGCTGTGTAAAAGAAAGAAGCAGGAAACATCTTGCTCCAAGAGCAGGATTCATAAAGTTCTGTCCTAATCCTCCAAATAGCATCTTAACAACAAAAATTGCAAAGAAACCACCAACAACTGGAATAAACCAAGAAACTGTATGTGGCAGATTCAGTCCTAATAAAAGTCCTGTAACGACCGCTGAAAGATCTGAAACTGTGTTCTTCTTCTTTAAACATTTATCAGTAATGGCTTCAGTTGCTACACAACTGAAGATCGATAATAACAACACCAATAATGCTTTGGGTCCAAAATTAAAAACACCAAAAATCGATGCGGGTAAAAGCGAAATAATGACTAGAATCATTATTCGTTTTGTATCTGTATTCTCCCTCACATGAGGTGAAGATGTAACATGAATTAAGTCGCTCAAAAGATTCACCTCTTCCTATTTCTTCTGATTTTTCTTGTCAGTTAGTATCTGCTTCTTCATCGTCTTGATATCTTGAGTTAAAGGACGTCTGGCTGGGCAAACAAAACTACAGCTTCCACATTCAATACACTCAAGTCCGTACCATTCCTCGAATATATCTTTAACACCATTTTCTGAATATTTAGAAAGACGGCTTGGAATAAGGTTTTCCGGACAAGCCTCTACACATCTTCCGCAGTTTATACAAGCTGTAGTTTCATATTTTGAAGCTTCATCCTCTGTAAAAACAAGAAGAGCTGATGTTGTCTTGGTTGTCGGGACATCAATATCAAACATTGCAAATCCCATCATTGGACCACCGGAAATCATTTTGGCAGCAGGCTTTTTCAACCCCTCTGCAGCATTTAGAATTTCCTTAAATGAAGTTCCAATATGTATAGAGAAATTTCTAGGTTCAACAACATCATCACCCGAAACTGTAAATATCCTATCCATCACGGGTCTGCCAAGATAAACTGCATCATATACAGCTGAAATCGTAGCGACGTTATCTACTATACAGCCTGCATCTGCCGGTAACATCTTTGAGTTAATATCACGATCTGTAACCGCATGAATAAGTTGTCTCTCACCACCCTGAGGATACTTTGTCAAAAGTTCACAAATAGAAAGTCTATTGTCGTCACTTATAAGAGATCTGATTTTCTCTATACAATCAAGCTTATTGTTTTCAACTCCAAATACACCCTTAGCATTAGGGAACATCTTGAGAATTAATTTCATTCCCTCAACAAGTTTTTCTGTGTATTCAATAATTGCACGGTAGTCACTTGTAAGATATGGCTCACATTCAGCGCAATTTGCAATTATATATTCAATTTTTTCAGGATTCTTTGGAGAAAGTTTTACATGTGTTGGGAATCCAGCACCACCCATACCGACAATTCCTGCATTTTTAATTTTCTCTAAAATCTGTTCTCCGGTCAGTTTTTCAACCTGATCATGAGAAAGTTCTTCAAAATCTGCCTCAGAATATTCATTATCATTTTCAATCACAACAGACATAACCATATCACCGGTTGCTACACGTCTAGGTGAAATTTCCTTAACAGTACCTGAAACCGAAGAATAAATCGGAGCCGAAACAAAGCCGCCTGCCTCCGCAAGCATCTGACCTCTTTTTACTACATCTCCGACACTGACAATTAATTTAGCCGGCGCGCCAATATGCTGTGAAAGCGGATAGACAAGCTCCCCTGATGGCTGCAATTCTTTGATTGGCTTGTCTTTTGACAGTTCTTTTCCCTCTTGGGGATGAACACCGCCTTTAAAACTATGTAAAGCCATGAAATTGTATCCCTCCTTTTACTCAAATAAGTTGCTCATAAGTTATAATTATAACACTTTTATACATTTTTCCTTTAAATTCGGATCATAATTTTGTATAAATTTAAATACCAGAAAAAAGATTTTTAATTTCATTCTCCAGAAATGAATCGTTGATTTTTTCATTCTCAACATATATAAAGCATTCATCCTTAGTCGGTTTCCTATAACGTTCGGCATTAATCCCACTTGATAAAACTTTCGGAATTATCTTTTCTTCATCAATAAGATATACATAGTCATTAATATTTGGAAAAAAATGTTTCATTCTCCCATCATAAAGTGGGCATATACCTTTTATAATATTTTTATCAAGTATAATATACATATCATTATGATCGATTCTGATCGCCGTAGGAAGATCAAGATCCGTTGAACCCCTAAAAATAATTTCATCAAGTTCTTTTATCATGGAAAAATTTGTGAAATTAAATTTTTTTATTTGGAAATATTTGAATATTTTTAATAGCATAAGCATGCCATATACATCTTCTCTATTATGAATAATCAAAAGATGTTCGTTCTCGTCATCAGGTCTCTTTTGATATTCTTCATACACTTTAATCAATTTTCCGCCATCAAATTTATCTTCTCTATTTATTCCAAGAAATACTTCTATATTTTTTTGTTTTAGAGCTGGAAGTTTTAATAATGATTTTAATGGCTTAATAGCCTTATATATATCAAAGGAAGATATAAAACCATTATTAAGCATATTCTGAAATTGTTCATTTTTTTCAGCAACAAATGGGAGATCGAATCTATCACCATTATATGTTATAAGCCTTGAATATTCAGGAATGGATGTCAAAAAGGTTTCTATCACCTTTCTTTCTTCTAATACCGTTTCTGCAAAAAACTGAGTAATTTTATATGATTCATTTTCAATCTTTCCAATACCAATCATATATATATGTGAATATTTTCTCGATAACCCCGTTGTCTCGATGTCAAAAAAAATATCATTTTCCCTTAATTCAAAATATTGTTTTATAGAAATAATATCAATTTTAGTTTCAAAATTAAAAATTTTCATAGAAAGAAACCACTCTATCCAAGAATTTACAGTTTAATATTCCAAAAACGCAAATTATGCTTAAATAAAATAAGCGATCTCAAAATAAATTGAAATCGCTCATTTAATAAAATCAAATGCTAAAACCCGTTATCAAACCCCAGGTGTACCTTTTTCATAGAAAAATGAATTCCTACGCTTGAAGCCAATCTCTTTATAGTCCATTACTTGTTCAGTACTTCCAATAAAGAGTATACCCTCTCTATTAAGTGAATCATAGAATTTTCTATAAATTTCTTCCTTTGCCTCTTCAGTAAAATAAATCAAAACATTTCTGCATACAATCATATCACAATTCGAGATATATCTATCTTTAAGTAAATCGTGAGTTTTAAATTCTACACATTTTTTGATTTCATCAGATATCTGGTACGATGTACCAACCTGAGTAAAATACTTTTGTTTTAAATCTGAAGGTACGTTTGTTATACTCTTTGCAGAATACAGTCCTGTTTTTGCCTGGGCAATAACTTGTTTATCAATATCTGTTGCTACAATGTGAATCTGTGACAAAGGTAAAAACCTTGATAAAGCCATAACAAGAGAATAAGGTTCGTCCCCTGTTGAACACGCTGCACTCCAAATATTAAGTTTCTTTCCGAACTTATCCATCAAATATGGAAAAAACTCCTTATGGAGTAATTCCCACTGGTCAGGATTTCTATAAAACTCAGAAACATTAATTGTAAGAAAATTAATAAATTCATCAAAAACTTCTGTTCTAGTCGTAAGAAGACTATAATATTCTTCATATGTCTTACAGCTATTTCTGGTGACAAGAGAGTCTATACGACGTCTCATCTGCTTTTCCTTATACGAACTGAGATCAATTTTCGTCATAAGAAGGATCTTTGCTTTGAATTCTTCATAAAATTCCATAAGACACCTCCGCAGGCTATATTTTATTCGGCAAGAATAGCTATTTACTCTTCTGTAGATTCTGTGTCTTCAGCAACAGTATCATTTTTATCTTCAGACATTGCCTTAATGCTAAGGCTGATCTTATGCTCGTTATCACGGACTTCAACAACCATAGCTGTAACGTCCTGACCAACAGCAAGAACATCTGAAGGCTTATCAACATGATCCTTTGATATCTGTGAAACGTGAAGAAGCGCATCGATTCCAGGCTCAAGTTCAATGAATGCGCCAAAATCAGTCATTCTAGCAACTTTTCCTGATACGATTGTGCCAACTGCATACTTCTCAGAAGCACCATTCCAAGGATTTTCATTATCAAACTTACGGCTAAGAGCAATCTTCTTACCGTTAATGCTCTTAATAAATACCTTAACCTTGTCGTCAACCTTGTAAAGTTTCTTAGGATTGTCAACATGTCCCCATGACATTTCTGAAATATGAAGAAGACCATCTACGCCACCAAGATCGATAAATGCTCCGAAATCAGTAACGTTCTTAACAGTACCATCAATTACATCGCCAACATGAATGTTGTCAAAGAATTCTTTCTGTACTTCTTCTTTTTTAGCAACGAGAAGCTGCTTTCTGTCTCCGATAATTCTTCTTTTTCTGGGATTAAACTCAGTAATGACGAACTTGATATCTTTGCCGGCATACTGATTAAGATCCTTAACAAAAGTATCTGCAATAAGACTTGCAGGAACAAAGACTCTAGCCTCGTCTACAACTACGCTTAAGCCGCCGTTAAGAACTTTAACGACCTTTCCTGAAAGAACCTCATGATTTTCAAATGCTTCTCTAAGTTTCTCATTACCTTTTTCCTGCTCAAGTCTTCTGTATGAAAGAAGTACCTGGCTCTCACCGTCATTAATTTTGGTTACGATGGCTTCCATCGAATCACCCTCTTTAACGACAGTTGTAAGATCAAGACTTGAATCATCGGTATACTCTGAGCGAGTAATAATACCATCTGACTTGTATCCGATATTAAGCGCGATTTCATCTGGCTTAACGTAGATTACAGTTCCCTCTACGATCTCTCCGTTGTGAATAGTTTTCATTGATGCTTCTAACATCTGTTCAAAGCTCTCTTCTGGCATGTTCCTTGAACCTCCTCAATTATATTGTTCGGGGTCGATGCCCCTGCTGTTATTCCTACGCTGTCAATGGATTGCAATAGGGAAAGATCAAGGTCTTTTACTGACTGGATAAAATATGTATCCTGGTTCTTTACTCTACAAATTTCGTATAATTTTCTCGAGTTAGAACTATGCTTCCCGCCGATGACTATCATCACATCAACTTTATCTGCAATTTCAGAAGCTTCTTTTTGTCGCTCTTCTGTGGCATTGCAAATCGTATTCAAACAAGATAAATCATAACCTTTTTTATTTATAATTTCAACTAATTCTTCAAATTTCTTAAAATTAAAGGTTGTTTGAGAAACCAAGCAAACTTTATCTGATTTTTCGAATGGAAGATTCATAGCTTCTTCGTCAGTTGAGATTACCTTATATTTACCTGATTCTATCCACCCTATTATTCCCTGGACTTCAGGATGTTCCGGATCTCCAACAATAACAATATTATATCCCATCTTGTCGTATTCATTAACTGTTTTCTGAATTTTTTGAACAAATGGACATGTTGCATTTATAACATCAAATCCATATGATTTCAATTCATCAATAGTTTTCTTTGAAACACCATGTGATCTAATAATAACCACTCCAGGTTTTATCTTTGAAAGGTCTGTTTCCTCAGATATAACTTCAACGCCTTGTTCCTCGAGACTATTTACAACGATTTCATTATGTATAATTGGTCCATATGTATATATTTTATGTGTTTTTTTATCAATTTCTTTTTGAACAGTATCAAGCGCTCTTTTTACGCCGAAGCAAAACCCAGCAGACGGAGCCAAAATAATATCCATGATTTACACCTGACCATTTCTTTCCCTTGCTATTTTAGTTATTGAAGAAACCACTTCATCAATATTCATATCCGATGAATCAAGGAGAATTGCATCATCTGCTTTTTTAAGAGGTGAGACTTCTCTTGTCTCATCCTGATGATCTCTCTTCTTAATGTCTTCTATTATAGAAGAGAGATCAGCTGAAATTCCATTTTTTGTTAGTTCCTTATATCTTCTTTCACCTCTTACTTCTGGACTGGCCGTAAGAAATATTTTCAGTTCTGCATCGGGGAGAATAACTGTACCGATATCTCTTCCATCCATAATAACAGATTTTTCTTTTGCTATTTCTTTCTGAAGATCAAAAAGTCTTGCTCTGACTTCGGGGTAAGCACTCGTCTTGGATGCAGCGTTGCTTACCTCCTGCACTCTGATTTTTGAATTGACATTTTCTCCATTTAATAAAATAACCTGTTCATTATCTATAAATGTAATATCAATATTTACATTTTCAATAACATCTGAAACGGCCTTTCTGTCTTCGATATCTATGCAATTCGCTATCATATACAAACCAACAGCACGATACATTGCTCCTGTATCGACATACAAAAATCCAAGATCAGCTGCAGCTTTTTTTGCAATAGTACTTTTCCCTGCTCCAGCAGGTCCATCAATAGCAATTTTCATTATTTCCTCCATAAATCATGCATTCATGCCAGCCAGATAACCTGACGAAAATGCAAATTGAAGATTAAATCCACCGGTTACTCCGTCAACATCAATGACTTCGCCTGCAAAAAATAACCCTTTGACTTTTTTAGACTCCATAGTAGAAGGATTAATATCCTTAACATCGACACCGCCCTGGGTAATTATCGCCTCTTTAAATGTTCCGGTTCCAATTACTGTGATCTCAAATGATTTTAACTGATTCAATATTTTTTCGCGATATTTTTTTGATAGATCGTGAATCTTTAGTGTAGTATCAATATCTAGTCGTCTAAGAAAAACAGATATAATACTTGAAGGCAAAAATGAACCCATAACATTTTTTATATCCTGATTCTTCTTCTCATCAAATTCTCTTATAATTCTCTTCTCTAACTGTTCATGTGACAATGCCGGTTTTAGATCAATAGATCCTAATATCTTACCATCTTTTTCCAAGAATTTACCTATATATGAACTTGCTGTCAGAACAAGTGGACCTGATATCCCGTCATTGGTAAAAAGAAGTTCGCCTCTTTCATTATATTTATGTTTTCCAAGTTTAAGATTTAATTCTACATTTCTAAGAGACAGACCTTCTATCTCAGATATATCATTTTCTTGTAGAATAACCCTTACAAGAGCAGGCCTAAGAGAAGTCACACGGTGACCGGTTTTTTCTGCAAACTTATAGCCATCTCCTGTGGATCCTGTTGTTGGGTATGATAATCCACCTGTTGCAATTATCACGCTGTCACATTGGATAGTATCTCCAGTTTTTAGTCTTACTCCAATCACCTTGGATTCATCTTTTTCATCTGGGTCACTGGTCTCCCTAGTAATAATATCAGAAACCTCTGTATGAAGTCTAATTTTTACATGCAATGACTTTAGTGCATGTTCAAATGCTATGGTAATATCAGATGCATGATCTGATACAGGAAAAACTCGGTTTCCCCTTTCAATCTTACATCTTGTACCATTTTTTTCAAGAAATTCAATTAAATCGGTATTAGTAAATGCGCTAAAGGCACTATATGTAAATCTTGAATTAGAAATATAAAATTGTGGATATTCATCCATAGCAACACTATTCGTACAATTACATCTGCCTTTTCCAGTTATATATATTTTCTTTCCAAGTTTCTCATTTTTTTCAATTATGGTAACTTCATTACCATTTTCTGCAGCCTTGACCGCAGCCATGATTCCGGAAGCTCCGCCCCCAATAATTACAATTTTTTTCATTCTAAAACTCCGATTACTTATCCTCTTCTAATTCATCATTCTCATATACCTGATACTCATCCCAAATATTTTCTAAAAGTGAGAGGGTCTCCTTTACTTCTTTATCTTTTCTCATTGAAAGTGCAACAATAAGAGCATTAACAACACTAAGTGGTGCCACAAGAGAATCAACAAAGGATGCCATATCACTCTTGGCAAGAAGATTACATGAAGAATAAATTGCCATTGGTGAATTATCACTGTCAGTCAAAGAAATCACATCAGCTCCTCGGTTCTTTGCAAATTCTAATGCTTTGAGTGTCCTGACCGAATATCGAGGAAAGGAAATACCAAATATCACATCACCTTCTCCTATTCTTATCATTTTTTCAAAAATCTCACTTGGATTATTTGTATTAATGAGAACTACGTTATCTAGAATTAAATTTAAATAAAATGAAAAAAATGAAGCAAGCGGTTCACAGGAACGAATTCCTATAATATATATTTTATTGGCTGAAAGAAGCATATCAACAGCTTTAACAAAGGAATCTGCATTAATATCCCTAAGTGTTTCCTTGATTTTGTCACTATCAGAGTGAAGAACCGACTCAAGAACCTCCTCATCAGATTTTGTTCCTTTTCCATAGGTTACTTCCATTCTCTGAATAGAATTAAGCTTGCTCATAGCCATTTCTTCAAGAGCTTTTTGAAACTCAGGGTACCCTTTGTATCCCAAAGTAACTGCAAATCTTACTACTGTCGATTCGCTGACTCCTACTTCTTCGCCTAGCTTCTGAGCTGTTAGATAAACTGCTTTGTCATAGTATTTTTCAATATAAAGAGATAGCCTCCGCTGACCTTTACTAAAGTTAGCGTAGTTTTGATTGATTCTGTTAATCAAATCATTATTTGTCATAATATGTCCTCAAAAAACAAAAGGGATACAGCTCCAAGATCTATAAATACAAAGACATTTTACTCTGTCTTTAAGAAACTTAGATAAGTACCCCTTTACAAAAATGGTCAAAAATTAAATATTATCAAAGATCTTTTACTATACTGGATAAGCCTTGTTCTTAATATCAGCTTTATTTAAATCAATTCCTGATTTCTGAGCCTCACGATACTTAAAGAAATCTTCAGCGACCTTAGGGAAAAGTGCATATGTAAGTACGTCTTCATCCTGTGTTTTCCACTGCTTCATCTCATTTTCAATTGATGTAAGCTGTGGTTTGAGCAAATCTGCAGGTCTGCATGTAATAGCATTTTTCTTATCTTCACCCAGAACCTTATCTACAATTTCAGGATTGAAAGGCTTAACTGTCTTACCGTATTTTCCAAGAAGAACATCCTTAGTCTCCTGAGTTGCTACCTTATATCTCTCACCCATCAGTACGTTAAACACCGCCTGTGTACCAACAATCTGTGATGAAGGCGTTACAAGTGGAGGTTCGCCAAGATCTTTCCTAACTCTTGGTACTTCTTCAAGAACTTCTCTAAGCTTATCTTCTTTATTCTGTTCCTTAAGCTGAGAAATAAGGTTGGAAAGCATTCCTCCAGGTACCTGATACAAAAGTGTCTTGATATTAACGCCAAGAACCTTTGTATTCATAAGTCCGCTTTCAATATCTCTCTGTCTTATAGGTGCAAAATAATCAGCGATTTCCGCAAGCTTATTCTGGTCAAGACCTGTATCATAAGGAGTATCCTTAAATGCTTCAACCATAACTTCTGTTGCAGGCTGTGATGTTCCAAGCGCGAATGGGGAAATAGCTGTATCAATGATATCCGCTCCGCCTTCAACTGCCTTCATATATGTCATCGATGCAAGCCCAGAAGTATAGTGAGTATGCATTTCTACAGGGATTGAGATATTCTCTTTAAGAGCCGGTACAAGTTCGCTGGCAGCCTTGGGGGTAAGAAGACCTGCCATGTCTTTGATGCAGAGTGAATCAGCTCCCATATCTTCTACTCTCTTTGCAATATCTACCCAGTAATCTAAAGTATAAGCATCACCAAGTGTATATGAAAGTGCAACCTGTGAATGACCTTTTTCTTTTTTAGAAGCACTTACAGCAGTCTGAAGATTACGAAGATCATTCATACAATCAAATATACGAATTATATCAATTCCATTAGCTATAGATTTTTGAACAAAATACTCAACAACGTCATCTGCATAAGGTTTATATCCAAGGATATTCTGGCCTCTAAAAAGCATCTGTAGCTTGGTATTCTTAAACCCATCTCTAAGGACCCTGAGTCTATCCCATGGGTCTTCCTTAAGAAATCTAAGGCATGAATCAAATGTTGCACCGCCCCAACACTCAACTGCATGATAACCTATTGCATCCATCTTATCAATAATGGGCAACATTTCATCAGTTGTCATTCTAGTAGCGATTAGAGACTGATGAGCATCACGAAGTACTGTCTCAACAATCTTAATTTGTTTTTTATTGTTATCTGACATCAAATTTGTCCTCCTATCTGACTCCGAAAATAGCCATAAATACTCCGGCTGCTACAGCAGTACCAATAACTCCGGCTACATTAGGTCCCATTGCGTGCATCAAAAGGAAGTTAGTCGGATCAGTTTCAGCTCCAACCTTCTGAGATACACGTGCACTCATAGGAACTGCAGAAACTCCGGCAGATCCAATCAGAGGATTGATCTTACCATGCGTAACCTTGCAAAGAAGCTTACCCAAAAGAATTCCGGCTGCTGTACTTACTGCAAATGCAACAAGTCCAAGAATAACGATTTTTATGGTTCCCATATTAAGGAAAGATTCAGCACTTGTAGATGCTCCTACCGATGTACCCAGTAAAATAACTACGATATACATAAGTGAATTGGCAGCCGTATCTGTAAGCTGACGAACAACTCCACATTCCTTAAAAAGATTGCCAAGCATAAGCATACCAATAAGTGGTGCTGTAGTAGGAAGTATCAAGCATACAACAACCGTTACTACTATCGGGAAAAGAATCTTCTCTAGCTTTGAAACCGGACGAAGATTTGCCATCTTGATCTTTCTTTCATTTTCAGTAGTAAGTGCCCTCATAATAGGAGGCTGAATGATAGGAACAAGAGACATATACGAATACGCCGCCACTGCTATAGGCCCAAGTAAAGCACTCTGCCCTAATTTCCCTGCCAAGAAAATCGAAGTAGGTCCATCAGCTCCTCCGATAATGGAAATTGCTGCTGCTGCTTCATCATTAAATCCCATTGCAATAGCCAAGATATACGCTGCAAAAATACCAAATTGAGCTCCTGCTCCCATTAGAAAGCTCACTGGATTTGCTATAAGAGGGCTAAAATCTGTCATCGCTCCAACACCTAAGAAGATAAGTGAGGGAAGGATCGACCATTCATCCAATTTATAGAAATAATACAAGATACCGCCTACACCGTTTGAAGTTTCCGCAGGAGATGCAATTATCCCCGGGAAAATATTAACAAGTAGCATACCAAATGCAATCGGTACCAGCAAAAGTGGTTCATAGTCTTTTTTTATTGCAAGATACAAGAACACTCCCGCAACTACAATCATTATGAAATTTCCGATCGTCAGATTATAGAAAGCAGTCTGATGGATTAGATTTCCCATCGTATTAGCTAAATAACTCATGTTATCCTCCTGCCTTTTATCAATTCATGGTTGCAAGAAGTTCTCCTGCTTCAATAGCCTGTCCTTCTGTAACATCAATAGAAGCAACTGTTCCATCCTGAGGTGCAACAACAGGAGTCTCCATTTTCATAACTTCAAGTACAAGTATGGGTTCACCTCTCTTGACAGGTGATCCTGCAGTTTTTTCAATCTTAAATACCTTGCCTGATGCTCCAGCCTCAACCCTTATAGCTCCGGCAGTTCCTACATGCGTTGACGCATTTGGCGCAGAAACAGGTGTAGCCTTACCAGCCTGATGAACAGGGGTAATTCCCGATGTGCCATTTTCTTCGACCGTTACATCATAAACATTTCCATTAACTGTAACTGTATAATTTTTCATTTCGAATTCCTCCTGTTGTTATCTTCTCTTTATGCTTCTAACCACAAAATCGTCGGTCTGTTCTTCTCCTGATGCTTTAATTGCAGCAATAATAACAGCTACAATTTCAGGATTATTAACCAGATCAGCTGTTTTATTATCAGAGTCCTGATCATTATCAGTAGTCTTTGAATCTAATAAATTCTCACTTTTCTTTTTCCTTTTCTCGAGATACGGAATTATTTTCAAAGCATAGATCATCAAGCTAATAAGAATAAGAACTACAAATACAACTGTCATACCCATAACAACATTTAGTGCTGCTTTGGATATCAGTTCTCCCATAGAATATATTGGATTAACAGTAATTGCGCTCAGATTCATTCTTTCGCCAACTATGTTGTAAACAAAGACAAGGTTAGCATCTCTTTTTGAAAAATCCTCATATAGTGTACACGTTACTGTTTTACCTGATTTTTCAATTGTCAGATCTCCAAATTTTTTAAAATTTCCAAGTGAGCTTCTCGAATCTTTGTAACCGTCGAAAAGAGACTTATATATTTTTGCCTGGTTTTTGCTATTATCGTCAGTTGCAGTTTCATAAGCTTCCTTGAACTTATCAGCATACTTGTCAATATCATTCGTACTCAATGAATTGATTTCTTTGCCGATTCCTTCCATTTGGGTATTAATTTCAGTTTTCTTAATCCCATAGATCTCAGATTGATTATTAAAAGAAGAACCGCAAGAGGTCAGAGATAAGACCATTACCAAGGTAAAACCCAGGGTTATGATTTTCTTTTTCATATTCCTGACCTTTCTATTTTGTACTATGCTTTTTTAAACTCTCATTTTCCTTTTTTGTATAGAGGAATTCAAAGCCATCAATAAGATATTTTCTTACATCAGCACCATTTACAATTCTATCCACAAGACCACGTCTTGCAGCATTAATAGTGCCTGACTGAATATTTAAAAATTTATCAGCTACATCCTTCTGGTCCTCAACAGAACCATTAGGGCATATAATCTTGGCTGCCTTAGTAGCATCCATTATTCCCATATCTGAATCAGAAAGTGCAAAAACAAGATCCGCACCAAGAGATTTCGAATTCATAAGAATTGCAGCTGAACCAAATGCATTACCTGTAATAAGGTTAATTTTAGGAATATCTGCATTAGCCAGTGCTACTGTAAATGAAGAAATTGCCTTCGGAATATTTTTTTCTTCTTCAATAGATCTTCTATATCCCTTAACATTTGAAAGTGTGAGAAGCGGGATCTCATAAGAATCCAAGAATTTAACAAAATCACTGGCCTTATTCAATCCATTTGATGAAAGAGAATATTCATCATAATCAGAATTGCCAATAAATCCTACTGTCATTCCGTTTAATTTTATAAACCCTGTTGTCATATCCTTAGCATAGGATGACTTAAGTGTAATAACTTTTCCATCATCAGATATGCTTCTTGAAATATCTTCAATTGAAGAATCTTTTAAAACATTAGCAGATGCTCTGTTTAGATCATCATCACAATCATCAACTCTGCCACCCTCCATGTTATTAGCAGGAATGATAGCAATAAGTTCTCTGACTTCGCCAAAAAGTTCTGTCTCATTTTCGAATAAATCTGTAAGTCCTACTTCTTCAGACTGAAATTCCGGTGCTGAAGTAATAACATTTTTGTTACCTGGCAATGCATCCGGTGAATTAATAAAAAGTGAAGCCTGCTTTGTCATAAATACGAAATCACTTAATCCGGCTACAACATTCATTCCACCGCCGCAATTACCGACCACACATGAAACTACAGGAACAACACCTGAAGTTTTTGCAGCGATCTGAATAACATTTCCAAGAGAATTCAAGGCGTCATATGACTCCTGAAGCCTAACTCCGCCGCAATCAATGATGCCAATAACTGGTGCACCATAATTAACCGCATCAACATAGACTTTTTTAATCTTCTCGGCATGTTTCTCACCTACCGTCCCGCCAAGTACTGATGAATCCTGGCTATAAACAAACACAAGATTTCCATCAATCAGACCATGTCCAATAACAACACCATCACCAGGTGTATCGTCATTTGTCAGATTGAAATCCGTACTGCGGGAGGTAACTTCTGACATAATCTCGACAAAGCTGTTTTCATCGAGAAGCCCCTCTACCCTTGATAAAGCCGGGCTTTTAGTTGCATTACTCATGCTTATATCCCTCCATCTATATATTTATATACTCATTCTATATCCCTTCTTTAACTGGCTATACCCTATTCTCCACCAGTTTGAGATATAAAACTAAACAATATTAATATAGCCCAAATATTGGTTTAATTCAACAAATTATTCGTGAATTTTTTATCAAAATTAATGCATTTTGTTGAAAAAAAAGCATAAAGAAAATTTTTCTTCATGCTTTTAATAATAAGATTATAATAATTCATCCTTTGTTTCGGAACCAGAATCGGCATCTAAGTTATACTCTCTTTCTGCCTCTTCCTCTGCTTCCTGTTTCCATTCTTCGAGCTGAACTGAACTTATCTTAGGAAGGTCATCCGTACTGCTAAGTCCAAATGCCCTCAAGAAATCATCAGTTGTTCCAAAAAGCATTGGTCTTCCCGGAGCATCGAGTCTTCCCAATTCCTGAGCCAGATTAAACTGAACCAATCTGTTAACTGCATGGTCAGATGATACCCCTCTGATTTTTTCAATCTCAGCCTTTGTAACCGGCTGCTTATAGGCAATAATCGAAAGTGTTTCCAAAAGAACTTCAGTAAGTACATATTTTCTAGGCTGCTTTGCAACTTTAACCAAATACTCATAGATATCTTTTGAAGAACATAGCTGATATTTTCCATCTACTTCAATGATACGTATTCCTCTGTCGTTGTTTTCATATTCCGATTTTAACTCATTGATAAGCTCCAGCACTTCATCATTTGCGATGGAAAGAGCCTTTCCTATGCGATCCGGTTCTATTGAATCTCCGGAGGCAAAAAGAATTCCCTCTATTATTGATTTTTGTTTGTTCTTATCCATTTGTTATCCTCAAAATAAAGCCACCATAGCAGCGTATTAAAAATCTATTTTGCACTAATAGTAATATCGTCGAAAATATTTTCCTGCGAAACCACTATCTCTCCAGTTTTCATTAGCTCCAATATGCTCAAAAAGGCAACTATCACTTCTGTTTTATCTGATTGTTCACTTAATAATGCCCTAAAAGAACAAGACTTATGGTTACATATGTATTCCTTAACATAAGCCATCTTTTTTTCAAGCGGTATCTCTTCCTTTGGAATGTCCCCAAAACGGGCCCTTATTGGATCTCGTCTGTCCTCCTTGCGTCGAAGTACACTTGCAAAAATATTCTCAAGCTTTTTTAATGTAACATCCTTCGTAAGCTCAGTTGTATCAACTGGCTCCTCATATTCAAGAACGTCCTTAGGGATGGAGGGTTGTCTATAAAAAACATCCTCAGCATTTTTTTGAAGCATAACAAGCTCATCCGAGAGAGTCCTAACCATTTTATATTCCAATAACTGTTCCACAAGTTCTTCTCTTGGATCAATTTCCTCACCGTTTTCATCTTCCTCTCTCGGAAGAAGCATTTTGGATTTAATATTCAAAAGTGTAGATGCCATAACAAGAAATTCACTGGCAACTTCAAGATTACACTTTTCCATTTCGGAAATGTATGTCATATACTGGTCAGTTATTTCAGATATCGGTATATCATAAATATTCAGTTTGTTTTTATCTATCAAGTGCAAAAGAAGGTCCAAAGGACCTTCAAATGCTTCAAGATGAACTTTAAGTTCCATTTTATTGCTCTCTAACATCCTTAATTGAGAACGAGATTCTACCCATCTTGTCCTTGCCTAAGCATACAACCTTGACCATATCTCCAAGAGTAAGTACATCCTCTACATGATCAATTCTCTCATTAGCAATCTTTGAAATATGTACCATTCCCTCTTTGCCAGGTGCAAATTCAATAAAAGCACCAAATTCTTTAATATTTACAACTTTTCCTTCAAGGATCTGTCCCTTGTAAAAATCTGTTGTAATTGTATTGATCATCTCTATAGCCATATCAATACCTTCCTGATCAGTTCCGCATACATCTACACGTCCATCATCAGTAATATCGATCTTCACTCCTGTACGATCAATAATTTCATTAATTGTTTTTCCTCTCTGGCCAACAACATCACCAATCTTCTGAGGGTTAATATTGATAGAGATAATCTTTGGAGCATACTTGCTAAGAATCTTTCTAGGTTCTGCAATTGCCTTGGACATACATGTATCCATAATGAAGAAACGAGCTTCTCTTGTACGTGAAATTGCTTCCTCAACGATAGGTCTTGTAAGCCCGTGAATCTTAATATCCATCTGAATAGCAGTTATTCCATCTTTTGTTCCTGTAACCTTGAAATCCATATCACCAAAGAAGTCCTCAAGACCCTGAATATCCGTAAGTACAACATAATCATCATCTGAATCTCCAGTAACAAGACCACATGATATACCTGCAACCATCTTCTTAAGAGGAACACCAGCAGCCATAAGAGACATACAAGATGCACATGTTGAAGCCATTGATGTAGATCCGTTTGACTCAAAAGTCTCGGATACCGCACGAATTGCATATGGGAATTCATCCTTGGAAGGAAGAACAGGAATAAGTGCACGTTCAGCAAGGGCGCCATGACCGATCTCACGTCTTCCAGGTCCTCTTGAAGGCTTTGTCTCTCCAACAGAATATGAAGGGAAGTTGTACTGATGTACATATCTCTTCTCTGTTACATAAGGATCAAGACCATCTATTCTCTGAACCTCTGAAAGAGGAGCCAATGTTATTATATCACAGATCTGTGTCTGTCCTCTTGTGAACATAGCTGAACCATGTACACGAGGAACGAGATCAACCTCAGCTGAAAGAGGACGGATCTCATCGATTCTTCTTCCATCAGGACGCTTATGATCCTGAAGGATCATTTTACGAACAGTTTTCTTCTGGTACTGATATACAGCATCAGGAACAAAAGATAACCACTCTGAATTATCTGCAAATGCTTCCATGAATTTATCTGTAATGGCACGAATATTCTCGTCCCTCTTCATCTTGTCATCTGTAAAAACCGCTTCTTCCATGTCGGAAGGAGTGACAATTTTTTTCATCTCTTCGATCATATCAGTAGGAATAACGTAGCTAACGTATGTAGATTTCTCTTTTCCTACTTCTGCTACGATCTTATCAATGAAATTAATAATAGTCTGATTAATCTCATGAGCCTTATAAATAGCCTCGATCATCTTATCTTCAGTTACTTCGTTAGCTCCGGCCTCAATCATGATGACCTTTTCTCTTGTAGAAGCAACGGTAAGTTCAAGATCTCCCTCATCCCAAAGCTTCTGAGAGGGATTCATGATAAATTCACCATCTATCATACCGACCTGAGTCATTGCACAAGGGCCATCAAACGGAATGTCAGAAATACATGTAGCAATTGCAGTACCGATCATTGCAACAAGTTCAGGACGACATTCTGTATCCACAGCCATAACAAGGTTATTCAAGTTAACATCATTTCTATAGTCCTTAGGGAAAAGAGGTCTCATAGGACGATCAATAACTCTTGAAGTAAGTACCGAGTTATCAGAAGCCTTGCCCTCTCTCTTTTTAAAACCACCTGGCATTTTGCCAACTGAATATGTCTTTTCTTCAAAATCAACAGAAAGCGGGAAGAAATCAATGCCCTCTCTCGGCTTGTCAGATGAAGTCGCAGTGCAAAGAAGTGTTGTATCACCGTATTTGATAAATACAGCGCCATTTGCCTGTTTTGCAACCTTGCCTACCTCTACGGATAATTCTCTTCCGCAAAGATCCATCGTGAATGTCTTTACCATCTTCGTCTCCTAACGTCAAAAATAACATGCTTTTTATATGATATAAGCGTCACAATAACGCATATAAATCTAGATAAAATTAAGAGCGAAATATGAAAACATATTTCGCTCCAAAAATCTTACTTACGAAGTCCAAGGCGCTCAATAAGTGAACGATATCTCTCAATATCGACCTTCTTAAGATAACCAAGCAGATTTCTTCTCTTACCTACCATCTTCAGAAGTCCTCTTCTTGAATGATGATCCTTAGGATTTTCCTTAAGATGTTCAGTAAGTTCTTTAATCCTCTCTGTGAGAACAGCAACCTGTACTTCAGGTGATCCTGTATCGCCAGGTGTACGTGCAAACTCATTGATGACCGTTGTTTTCTTGTCTTTAGAAATCATTATATATCCTCCATAAAATTTTACAGCCCGAATCAAGCAGCGGTTGGATGTTCCGTCCACCGAACACGGGTACACAACGCTTTAAAGCATACCATATTTTTAAATTTCTGTAAAGAAAAAAAGCACTGTCTGGATTGATTCTAAATAAGTATTATATTGTCTTATCTCTTGATCTATGGTAACAGACTTCTAGAGCATTTATAGCTGCCCGCTCCATATATTCCTGTTACTTTAACGCCCTTGTGAGGGTTAAGTGCAGATACCACACATCCATTTCCAATATAGATCGCAACATGACTGATTCTTCTATGTCCGTAAAAAACCAAGTCCCCAGGTTTAAGCTCATCCACAGATACAGATCTGCCATATGAAGCCTGAGCTCCTGAATAATGAGGCAGACTTACTCCAAACTGACGATATACAGCAAGGACAAGTCCCGAGCAGTCTGCTCCGCTTGTAAGGCTCGTCCCTCCCCAAACATATTTTAATCCAACGTGGGAAAGAGCCTCTTCAACGATTGATGCTCTTATATTTGTTACATTCTCTCCATATTTTGCTTCTGTGGAATTAAGAGATGTTTTCAACTCTTCATTGGAAGTAAGAAATTCCTTTGCTCTTTGTAATGCAGCATCTCCAACTAAAAGATATTGCTTTGAGACATATCCATCGACCTCTCCGGACTCAATTTTAAACCAATCTCCCTCTTCTCCAATTATCTCACAAGCACCACCATCAGGAAGTTTTCCTATCTTATTTGAATTTTCATCAGCACTTTCCCTGACATTTACCTGTCCACCTTCTACAGCTATTCCTATATGAGAATACCCGTATTCTTTGCCACATTCCGGAATATCAGATGGTAACGAAGACGCTACAACTTTCTTTGCAGAATCATTTTCTGAAAGATTGACTGAATTTTTATCAAATAGAACTGCACTTACTCCTGCATTTACTCCCTTTCCTCCATTATTAATGTAGGACGTCACTCCTGCTACAGGAGTATTTAGTTTAGACTTTGCTGCCTGGGATCTAAAAGAAGTCCCAATAGAAACACACGTCAAGAGTAAAATTGCAAGAACAAATGTATATTTGGTGTTATTTTTTTTCATTAACGTTAAATATTTCCTCATTTAGATTTTTTATTAAAGGTTTAAAAGTTTCAAAAATATAACATATTTTTTAAGCAAACATTACATTTTTGTAATATACACCCTTAATAATCATAATGTCAATCCAAAATAATCAATTGCCCGTTTTCTATCTATTTTTATTTGTTCCGCAAGTTTATCCAGACTTTCAAACTTGATCTCTGGGCGAAGTTTCTTAGAAAAAATAACCTTTGCATATCTGTCATAAACATTTGAATCATCAAAATCCAATATATTTGTTTCTACAGTTAATCCTTTATTATCATTTATGGTTGGTCTAAATCCTATATTTGTTACACCATGGTATAATTTGTGATCCAGTATAACTTCCGTAACATATACTCCATTTGATGGAAGGAGTTTACTATCAGGCGGAATCTGGTTTATAGTTGGTACACCAATTCTCATGCCTATTTTGTTTCCGTGAACGATTTCTCCAAATATAAAATATGGATAACCCAATAATTCATCAGCCTTTTCCACATTTCCATCCATGATTTCCTGTCTAATATAAGTACTGCTAATATCCCTTCCATCACTTTTAAGCTTATCTATAACTTCAACTTTATATTTATATTCAGCTGATTTTCCTTTTAGAAAATCAACATCCCCCATACCTTTATATCCAAATTTAAAATCAGAACCAACAGCCAGATATTTCATATTAAAATTAGTTGAAAGAATTTTTATAAACTCTTCAGGTGAAGTTTTCATAAACTTATTATCAAAAGTACATTCTAGCAAATAATCTATTCCCCTATCCTCAAGATAAATTTTTCTTTCTTCATCAGTTATAAGATTTTTATTAAGATTATCCCCAAGCTTAATCCTAGGAGAAATAGAAAATGTAACCACGAGACTCTTGATTGCAGGATCACTGTCAGTCTTATTTTCTATTTTTTCAAGTAGAAGTTCATGCCCTCTGTGAAATCCATCAAATTTTCCAATTGTTACTGCTGTTGGATATTCAATCTTATCATCAAAAAAATTATCAAGTACAATCATAACAATCCTCTGTTAGTCTAAAAACATCTTAAATGCCTTATATTCCATACCACTTTTTATATATAGTGCCTTAAAACTATGACTTGAATCATAAACTCTAAATATTTCATTTTCTGAGCTATTTCTAACTTTGATGTCTGTTTTATCAAAATCTATATCTGTGTCATTAAGTCTGTTTCCATTGTTCATGAAAAAATCGCCATCCTGTGTTGTACATATGGCTTGATACATGTAGAACAGCTCGTCCAAAGGTCTAAGATATGAATAGGCTTCATCTGTATCCATTCCTCTTAAATCCGAAAGACTTACCAGATCACTTTCGTTAAATGAATCTGTCTCCGTCCTTCTAAGCTTTGTCATACAAGCACAGCTTCCAAGTTCTTCGCCTATATCCTTGCATAAAGTCCTTATATAAGTACCCTTCTGGCAGGTAATCCTTAATGTAACATCAGGTAGATCAATAGAAATCACCTCAATATTTTCTATATGAAGATTAACCGGTTTTCTCTCTACCGTTATACCCTCTCTTGCAAGGTCATAAAGTTTTTTGCCATTTATCTTCTTCGCCGAATACATAGGAGGGATCTGCGTAATATCACCAATAAATTTATTGACAGCTTTTCTAATGGTTTCATCATCACATGAGAATGGCATCTCTTTTGTAATTGTACCAGTTATGTCCTCAGTATCCGTAGTGATACCCAATCTAAGAGTGGTCTCATATTGCTTAAAAGCCTCCGGAAGAACCGATACTGCCTTAGTTGCCTTGTTAACGCACACAAGGAGAACTCCGGTAGCCATTGGATCTAATGTGCCAGTGTGTCCAATTTTTTTTGTATTAAATACTTTTCTCAGAATAGCTACCACATCAAACGATGTATAACCTTCCGGTTTATCAATTGCTATAAATCCGCTTCTCATAATCTCAAAAAAGGGATACGTTTTCCGTATCCCTATAATCTTTCTTTAATTTCTTTGGTTATAATATTTTTAAACTCTTCAGGGCTCATAGACACGGTGCAACCTGCTGCTTTTGCGTGTCCGCCACCATTATATTTTGATGCGATCAATGCTAGATTAACATCGCCTGACGCTCTTAAACTAACCTTTAGATCATGATCATCAGTTTCATAGCAAAAACAGGCGACCTCCACATCTTTAGTGGATCGAAGCATTGCAACAATTCCTTCGAGATGCTTAGGCATAACATTATATTGTTTCATCTCTTCCATAGTAATATTACAAAAGATTATTTTCCCATCCAATAAAAGCTCAGCTTTAAGAAGTGCTACTCCAAGAATTCTATTTTGTTCAAAAGTCTTTTCACTAAAAGTATGATCTGCAATATATGGATAGTCGATTCCCTTATCCATTAACACACCAGCCACATACATAGTATGAGATGATGTACATGAATATTGAAACTGACCTGTATCACTTATAAGACCGCAGTATAGGCATTCAGCAATTTGTTCTGTAATAAGCTTCTGATTCATTCTGTCAAAAACCATTTCACAAGTACTGCTATTATGTGGCTCTATCTCATTAATATCAGCAAATGCGGAATTACTCAAATGATGATCTATGCAGAAAGTACTTTTTGCATTCTTAAAAAATTCAGACGAAGGTCCTAGCCTATCTAAATCTCCACAATCTAATACAATAAATATATCAAATGCTTCCTGTGTTGTCCCAGGCTCTTCTATTTTATCAGAATTTCTAAGAAATTTGTAAATATTAGGAATCTCTTGAAGAAAAACATGAATATCTCCATCAGGCACATTATCACAAAGATAATTATAAACGGCTAAAGAAGAACCAATGCAATCTCCGTCTGGTCTCACATGCCCGCCTATCCCTATTCTTTTCTTTCCCTTAACTGCATCTAGAATGCTTGTCATATAAACCATCCCATCAATCTTCTGTATAATATATCCCGATTATTCCTCATCTTCTGAGTCATTTTGGTCTTCTGCATTAACATCATCAATTATCTTAGACATTCTTACGCCATACTCAATAGAATCATCTTCCAAAAATATCAGTTCCGGTGTGTTTCTAAGATTAACTGTCATGGCAAGCTCATGCCTTATAAAACCAGAAGAACTTTTAAGTCCGTCCATGGTTTTCTTTCTGGCATCACCATCTCCTAAAACACTTATATATATCTTGCATGTTTTAAGATCAGGTGCGACCTCAACAGAAGTTACGCTTGTCATAATACTGATTCTAGGATCTTTAACCTTATCTCTAATGATTACAGAGAGTTCACGCCTGACCTCTTCATTAATCCTTATATTTTTTATACTGTTTTTTCTCAAAGCTTACTCCTATCTCGGAACCTCAACCATGATATATGTCTCCATGGTATCGCCTTCCTTGATGTCATTAAATCCATCGAGAACAACTCCGCATTCAAATCCTTCTCTGACTTCCTTAACATCATCTTTCATACGTTTAAGAGAAGAAAGATTGTCATCATAGATAACATTGCCATCTCTCATTAGCCTAATCTTACATCCTCTATTGAATGTACCATCGGTTATAAATGATCCGGCAATCGCACCTACCTTTGAAGAACGGAATATCTGACGTACCTCGCCATGTCCTATAACTTTTTCTTCATATATTGGTTCTAGCATTCCCTTCATGGCACGTTCAACATCTTCGATAGCGTTATAGATTACATTATAGAGATGGATGTCTACCCCTTCTCGCTCTGCTATATCCTTCGCAACAGCATCAGGTCTTACATTAAATCCTATGATAATCGCATTAGACGCAGATGCAAGAACAACATCGCTTTCATTTATAGAACCTACTCCACCATGGATAATCTTAACAACAACCTCTTCATTGGATAATTTTTCCAATGACTGCCTAACTGCCTGAACAGAGCCCTGTACATCAGCCTTGACGATAATGCAAAGATCCTTTACATTGCCAGACTGAACCTGAGAGAAAAGATTATCAAGAGACATTCTGCTTCTGCTCTCTTCAACAAGTCTGTTTTTCTCTTCGTTTAAAAATGCCTGAGCAAATGCTCTGGTTTCTTTATCTGAATCCTGAGCTACAAACATCTCACCTGCATTAGGAACTTCATTAAGGCCCTGAATCTCTACAGGAGTAGAAGGTCCGGCAGCTTTAACTCTTCTTCCATTATCGTCTATCATAGCTCTGACTTTGCCGAAAGAACTTCCTGCTGATATAGGATCTCCAACATGAAGTGTTCCCTTCTGAACAAGTACAGTAGCAACTACACCCTTTCCCCTGTCAAGCTGAGACTCAATAACAAGACCTCTTGCTTTTCTCTTAGGGTTGGCCTTAAGTTCAAGTACATCTGCAGTAAGAAGAATCATCTCCAAAAGCTCATCTATTCCCTCATGAGTTTTTGCTGAAACAGGTACAAACGTTGTGCTTCCACCCCAATCTTCAGGAATAAGCTCATATTCTGAAAGCTCCTGCTTTACTCTCTCTATGTTGGCACCCGGTTTATCAATCTTATTAACAGCAACTATAACTTCTACGCCTGCAGCCTTGGCATGGTTAATAGCCTCAACTGTCTGAGGCATTACTCCATCGTCTGCTGCAACAACAAGAATTGCAATATCTGTTGAGCTGGCACCTCTCATACGCATAGCCGTAAATGCTTCATGACCAGGTGTGTCCAAAAATGTAATCTTATGTCCATTTACGTTAACTACATATGCACCTATTGCCTGAGTAATACCACCAGCCTCACGGTCTGTAACCTTAGTATTTCTAATTGCATCCAGAAGTGATGTTTTACCATGATCTACATGACCCATGACACATACAACTGGAGCTCTCTCTACAAGAGTATCCTCTGCATCATCATCTTCCTTAAGCATCTCTTTTATAATATCAATCTTTTCCTCATGCTCGCAAAGTATTTCATATTCCAAAGCTATATTTTCAGCTTTTTCGTAAGGAAGATCTGTATTGATAGTGAGTATTACAGCTTTTGCAAACATATCTTTTATTATAGTAGTAGGCTGAATCTTCATCTTATCTGCAAGATCTCTTACTGTAATATGATCCGGTATCTTAATTGACTTAACTTCTTCTTCAACAATCTTTGTCTGCTCTGGTGCCTTGTTTTTCTTCTTACCACCATTTTTTTCAAGATTAATAAAATGAGTATTTTCAGGCTTGCCCGTACGATTATTATTTTTCTTAGCCTTTTTGCCCAGTCTCTGATTTGGTTTTGATTCCTTCTTATCAACATTCTGAGCAGGTGTAGCCTGGCCCCCCTGATTATTCTGATGTTTTGAGAACTTACCTGTATTTCTATCTACAGCGTGGTCCTTTTTTTCAAACTTTCTATCGTCTTTTCTGTCATTATTTGAAGAAGGCTTGGTATTATTATTTTGAGACGGTCTGTCACTACGTCTTTTCTCATCATTATTATTTGAATGATGCATCTTGTTTACATTTTTAGCTGCATCAGCATTATTATTAGAACGTACTTCCGTATTATGTACTTCCTTCGTATGGGATTCCTGTGCATGTGCTCCAGGCGTATGTGCATCGGATACATGAGCTTCTGTAGTGCGTGAATCTGCACTATAGGCTTTTCTACTCTTCATTTCCTGCTTTTTCTGTTCTTCTAGTGTGGGTTCGCCAACCCTTGTTCCATCTTCTCTTATAGGTCCATGTCCGCCTCTTGGCTTGATCATAGGTCTATATGTGTTAGCAGTAGATGCATTTCTATTATTCTGTCCCTGATGTCTGGCTCCTTGCCTGTTCTGATTTTTTCTATTTTCATCGGACGAAAACTTATGATTTTGTTTATTATTATTGTTATTACTGCTACTATTGCCGCTGTTGATGCTATTGTTGCTGTTATTACTATTATTTCTATTATTTCTATTATTGCTATTGTCATTATGAGAATTTCTTGAATACTGGACATTAAAAACAGCTGATATTGAAGACTTCTTCTTCTTGGACGCTTCAGAATCAGAATTATCGTGATTCTTTGCCTGATTATCAGATGGGATTACCGCTTTTTCTTTTCTAACTTCTATATCAGGAGAAACTGCATTCTCCTGGACTTTAGCATCAGAAGTTATCGTCTTCTCCTGGACTTTAGCTTTAGTTTCCTTTTTCATGTTGTTTCTGACCTTGTCGGCAACAACATCGTCTATACTGTTCTGTGCTTTTACGGTGATCCCTTCTGCCGCAAGGAATGAGACCACATCTTTTGATTGGACATCGATTTCCTTTGCAAGGGCGCTTATTCTGATTTTTGCCATTTTGTATCCTCCAAAACTTTCACCTTAAAGCAAGCTTATCCATAACCATAAGAGCCAGCTTTTTATCAATTACTGCTACCACAGCTCTAGATTCCTGACCAATTGAGTGGCCAAGTTCATAAGATGTGCTATATGTATAAATCGGGATCTGTCTGTATTCACACATGTTCCGATATTTTTTCTTTGTATTTTCCGATGCATCCTCAGAAATAATTACCAAAAAAGCATCTCCCATTTTAACAGCTTCTTCAACCTGATACGAGCCGCTTTTTATCTTTCCTGCTTTTTTACATATTCCAAGAATTGATAGTGTCATATTCATAATAACCCAGTTTCCTTCAAAACCGCCTCCGGCGTAAACGATAAGCCATTGCAGTGAATTGCCCTACTAAATGCATTTCTTTTTATAGCATTATTCAGACATTCTGCGTTTCTGCATACATAAGTGCCACGGCCATCCATATTCATGGACTGATCGAAAATAGCCTTGCCGTTTTCATCTTTTACGAATCTAATCATGGACTCTTTTGTATTAGAAGTCCTGCATCCAATACAACGTCTTAAACGTTCTTTATGATCTTTTTTATTCGTTACCGTTTGAGGATTCTCCTTCATCATAGTATTCTTCATCATCATAATACTCTTCACTAAGTCCAGGGAAATCTCCAGACTCTCTTGCCTGTGTTTCAGATTTGATATCAATCTTAAATCCTGTAAGCCTAGCAGCAAGACGTGCATTTTGCCCTTCTCTTCCGATTGCAAGTGACAGCTGATAATCAGGTACTATAACACTTGCATTTTTTTCATCAGAATCAGCTATTACTGAAATGACTTTAGCTGGACTAAGGGCATTTTCAATAAGTCTTGCCGGATTTTCATCCCAACACACAATATCTATTTTTTCATTGTGAAGTTCCTGAACAACTGCATTAACACGGGTACCATTCATACCAACACATGCACCTACAGGATCAACATCATCATCATGAGAGAGAACTGCCATTTTTGTACGGTTTCCTGCTTCTCTCGCAATGCTTATTATCTCAACGATCCCTTCTCTTATTTCTGAAACTTCCTGTTCAAAAAGTTTCTTTACAAGCTCAGGATGAGTTCTTGATACATATACTTTAGGTTCTCTCTTAGAAGGCTTAACCTCAGTTATATAAAATCTGTATCTATCATTTCTCTTATAGTTTTCACCATTGATCTGCTCTCTCTCTGTAAGAGTTGCATCAATGTCACCAAGGTCAATACTATATGAGCTTCCAATCTTTCTCTGGACAACTCCTGTGACAACATGATGTTCTTTTTCTCTATATTCATCAAAGATCTGTCTATTTTCTTCTCTGTGAAGTTCCTGGATCAAGCTGTTTCTTGCTGCAGCTGCTGCAATTCTGCCAAATTCCATTGACTTGATCTCTTCAAAAAAGATATCACCGATTTTGTAGCTTCCATCAACCTTCTGTGCTTCTTCAAGCGCGATTTCGCTCTCCGAATCCATAGGTTCATCAACAACTTCCTTAGATATAATTACATGGTATTCACAAGTCTGAGAATCGATAGTAACTTTGATGTTATCAGTTCTTCTATATGTCTGCTTGCATGCTATCATAAGAGCTTCTTCAATTTTTTCTAGAATAACCTCTCTTGATATGTTTTTTTCCTTTTCAAGTAAACTCAGTGCCTGCAGCATTTCTTCATTTGCCATGATATTCCTCCTAATTAAAAAGCTTTTCGGACTAATGATATATTTGAACGTTCAATATCCTGGTTTTTATCATTAATTAATATAGTTATAATGTTATCATCATATTTTTTAAGGACTCCGGAAAATTCCTTTTGTCCATCAATAGCTTTATATAATCTAACCTCTACTATTGTGTCAATATTCCTTTTAAAATCATTTTCCTTTTTAAAAGGTCTGTCACCAGATGAGCTCACCTCAAATATATATGCCTCATCAATGTAATCTTCCCTGTCAAGGATCTCATTCATTTTTCGAGATATCATTTCGCAATCGTCAATAGATACGCCTAAAACTTTATCTATATAGACCCTAAGATAATAATCCTTTAATTCTTTTACAAATTCTATGTCTACCAGTTCAATGTCAGTATCCTTTAGGATATCATCAATATACTCTTGAGTTCTGTTTATATAAGTTTCTTTCTTTCCCACATTATTCTCCTTAAAAGAAAAAGTACCGGAAAAACCGGCACTTTCAGGGTTGGGCTATATAATAGCAATAGTTCGTGGGGGAATCGAACCCCCGATTCCGCCGTGAGAGGGCGGCGTCTTAACCGCTTGACCAACGAACCCAAGCTTGTTGCTGTTCTTTCGCAGCAACAAGAGAATTATACCGTAATATTTTTCAGAATGCAAGCAAAATTTTTGTTTTTTTAATTTTTTTTAATTTAATAACCTTCAGGGTTACTTTTCTGCCAATTCCAAGAGTCTCTGCACATCTCTAATATTCCGTAGTTCGCTTCCCAGCCAAGTTCTTTTTTAGCTTTATCGGCATTGCTGTAGCATACTGCTATATCTCCAGCTCTTCTAGGAGCCACTTTATATGGGATCTTGATTCCTGTTGCCCTTTCGAAATTATGAACAATATCCAAAACGCTGTATCCCGTTCCGGTTCCCAGATTATATATTGACAGTCCGGTACCTTTTGCAAGTTTGCTCAACGCTTTCACATGACCATCTGCAAGATCCATTACATGAATATAGTCTCTCACGCCTGTACCATCCGTAGTGTCATAGTCATCTCCAAATATACTCAGTTCCTTCAGCTTGCCAACTGCAACCTGTGTGATATAAGGCATAAGATTATTCGGGATACCATTTGGATTCTCGCCCATTCTTCCACTCGGATGTGCTCCAATGGGATTAAAGTATCTAAGCAATACCACGTTCCATTCATTATCAGCATGCTGAATATCCGTAAGAATCTGTTCAAGCATGGATTTTGTCCATCCATAAGGATTAGTGCACTGTCCCTTAGGACATTTTTCTGTAATGGGGATCTCCGCAGGATCTCCATAAACAGTTGCTGATGAAGAGAAAATTATGTTCTTTACATTATGTTGTCTCATTACATCAACCAACGTAAGTGTCCCTGTAATATTATTATCATAATATTCCAAAGGTTTTTTTACAGATTCGCCTACAGACTTGAGACCTGCAAAGTGAATAACACTGCTGATGTCCTCTGTTTCAAACACCTTATTAAGTATATCCCTGTCGAGAATATCTCCCTTGTAAAATTTAAGATTCTTTCCCGTGAGTTCCCTTACTCTGTCCAGTGATTTTTCACTGGCATTAGAAAGATTATCAAGAACTATAACCTCATATCCAGCATTCAAAAGCTGGACGCAAGTATGGCTTCCAATAAATCCTGCACCACCCGTGACAAGTATTGCCATATTTTTCCCTCCAATTCTTATATATAAAATAGCTAACTTTTAGTTTACATTAACTTACTCAAATATTCAATGCAGGTAAATAATAATCTGCAATTTAAAATCAAAATTTGCTTTTTATTCAAAAAGATTTTCTAATTCATTTAAGGATTATTTTATCCGTAAAAAAAGGAGAAAGGCTAAGCTTTCTCCTGAAATATTTAAGCTACCTTGCTTTTTGCAAGTTCGCAAAGCTTTGTAAAAGCTGCTGCATCACTTACTGCAAGTTCTGCAAGCATTTTTCTGTTCATTTCAACATCTGCAAGTTTAAGACCATGCATAAGCTTGCTATATGAAAGACCATTCATACGTGCTGCTGCATTAATTCTTGCAATCCAAAGTGATCTGAACTGTCTCTTTCTCTCCTTACGACCTGCATATGAAGAAGTGAGCGCTCTCATAACTGACTGCTTAGCTACACGATACTGCTTAGATCTGGCGCCGCGATAACCCTTAGCCAGTTTTAATACTCTATTATGTTTTTTCTTGGCGTTAAGTCCGCCTTTAATTCTTGCCATGCTGACAATACCTCCTGAATCAAAATTAGATGTACGGTAAAATCTTCTTTATGCTCTTGACATTAGTAGCATCTGTTGTTGTAGTCTTGCGAAGATTTCTCTTACGCTTTGTAGACTTTTTAGTCAGAATATGGCTTTTAAATGCCTTAGCTCTCACAAGCTTACCTGTACCTGTTTTTTTGAAACGCTTTGCAGCTGCTTTCTTAGTCTTAATCTTGGGCATGATCAATTCCTCCTTGCTTCTTTTTGACTGCTCTAGGTGCCAGTATCAAGCTGATACTTCTTCCTTCAAGCTTTGCACTCTTCTCTACTGTGGAAATATCCTCAAGTGTTTTTGCAAAATCTGTCAAAATATGACTTGACGTGGATATATGTGCCATTTCTCTTCCTCTGAATCTAAGGGTAATTTTAACTTTATTTCCCTTATCAAGGAATTTTCTGGCAGCATTTGACTTAGTATTAAGGTCATTAGAGTCGATGTTAGGAGACATACGGACTTCCTTGGTTTCACAGTTCCGTTGTTTCTTCTTTGCTTCCTTTTCCTTCCTGGCAAGCTCATAACGGTATTTACCGTAATCAATGATCTTGCAAACGGGAGGCTTTGCATTTGGAGCTACATTTACGAGATCCAAGTTTTCCTTCTGTGCGAGTTCAAGTGCATCCCTTGCTGACATTATGCCAAGCTGTTCTCCATGTGATCCGATTAAAAAAACTTCTTTCTCTCTAATCATCTCATTAACCATTAAATCGCTAATTGTCTGATACCTCCATAAAAAAAGCGGATAGACAGTCTACCCACTCAAAATCAAAAAACAAAATTTATGTTTTCAAATATTAAACACATAGACGCAAAAACGCGCTAGGGTGAGAGTGGATTCTCTGCTTCTTAGTTACAACGTAGGTTAATTTAACATATATATATTTCAAAGTCAATAGATTATTTCATTTAAGAATAAATTTTTCAGCAATTTCTGCAATGGCGCTGTGGTTATTATCTCTTTTTGCAATATAATCTGCCTTTTCCTTTAATTCCGGTCTTCCATTTTTAACAGAGCATCCAATTCCAGCTGCTTCTATCATGGAAATATCATTTCTCTCATCACCAACAGAAATCGTGTTTTCTATTGGTACATCAAGATACTCTGACATCTTAACAAGCCCATCTCCTTTGCTAACTCCCTTTGGAATAACCTCTAGAAAATAGGTTGCAGAAAATATAATGTCAACCTGAGAAGCAAATGAGCTATTCTCAATTCTCTCTTTTAACTTGTACAGAATTGCTTCATCATCAAATGAAGCTGTGAGTACCTTATATATTTTTTTATCATTAACCTGGGTATGCTCTTGAATTTCAAAGCTCTTTTCCCCTGTCATTTTAATATATTTTTTAAATGTATCTGAATTTTCAGGAGTATATATGCCTTCAGGTGCGTATGCATGAGCATGTATGCCAAGTTCGGCAGCCATTCTCAAAATTTCTGATGCAATTTCACCCTTAAGTAATTTTTCATATATTATTTTTTTATTATTAAAATCATATACTAGACCACCTTGGAAACATATCATATACATTCCGTCGGTGCTATCAAACTGATCAAGAACGATTTTTTGTGCATTGACTGATCTTCCTGATGTAAGCACAAACAAGTTTCCAGAATCTATACATCTTCCAATTGCTTCTTTATTTTCATTGGAAACAATTCCTGAACTATTTAAAAGCGTTCCATCAATATCTGTAAATAAAGTCTTACTCATCAAAATCACTCATTTCTCTTGCTTCTATTGCTTCTCTTGCTTCTTTTGATCTTTCCTCTGCTTCTCTGCAGAATACATGCTGAGAACATGAATCCATATTATCTCTTCTCGGAAGTCTTGTATATATCCCGCGTGAATTCATATGATATGCTTTTCTCTTATCATTAAGTTGAACATCAAGATAATGCTTGATATCTTCTTTTGCAGAATCATCTTCTACAGGAAATACTATTTCAACTCTTCTGTCAAGATTTCTAGGCATCCAATCCGCTGAACCCATAAATATATCTTCCTGTCCTTCGTTATAGAAATAAAATATTCTCGCATGCTCAAGGAATTCACCCACTATAGATGAGACATGAATATTATCGCTGATCCCAGGAATACCGATTCTAAGAGAACATATGCCTCTTATGATCAGATAAATAGAAACTCCGGCATGAGAGGCTTCATATAATTTGGCTATCATATCCATATCACATAGTGAATTCATTTTCGCTATGATAAGCCCTTTTTTTCTCATTTTTGCATGTTTGATCTCCCTATCGATAAGTGTATAGAATCTCTGCCTCATCCATATAGGCGCGACTAAAAGCTTATTCCAATGTGCTGGCTCGGAGTAGCCGGAAAGCATATTAAATACTGCTGTAGCATCTTCTCCATAGCTCTCACTGCATGTCATGATCCCGCAATCTGTGTAATGCTTTGCAGTGCTATCGTTATAGTTGCCGGTTCCTAGATGAACATACCTTCTTATGCCATCTTCCTCCAACCTGACTATAAGAGCTATCTTACAATGAGTTTTTAATCCGACTACGCCATAGATTACATGACATCCGGATTGCTCCAGTTTTTTTGCCCATTCAATATTATTCTGTTCATCAAAACGAGCCTTAAGCTCAACAAGAACCGTTACCTGCTTACCATTTTCCGCGGCCTGTGCCAGCGCCTCTACGATAGGTGAATTGCCGCTTACCCTGTACAGTGTCTGCTTAATTGCAAGAACATTTGGATCTGATGCAGCTGTTTTTATCAGATCGACCACTGGATTAAATGATTCATATGGATGCTGTAGGAATATATCCCCCTCCCGTATAATTGTAAAAATATCTGTTCCAGGTCTGATCCTATAATTATTTTGAGGAGCAAATTCTCTAAAATAAAAATCAGGTCTTTCATCAAATCTTGGGATTTTTGCTAAAAATGTAAGATCAATCGGCCCTTGAATCTCAAAAATATCTTTTGAATCGATAGAAAAATTCGTTTTTAAAACATCTAATAATTTTTCATCAATTCGCGACTCTACTTCGAGTCGGATAACCTCACCCCAGGCTCGCTTTTTCAGTTGCTTCTGAATCTCCTTTAATAGATCCGAAGCGTCATCCTCATCCAAGTAAAAATCAGCATTTCTCATTATCCTATATGGAAATGCGGTAACAACATCATAGTTCAAAAATAACTTTGGCAGATTTTTCTCTATAACCTGTTCAAGTAAAATAAATACGTCTTTTTCCTCATTATCAGAAGGGATCAAAATAAGTCTTGGAAGCACAGATGGAACCTGAACGGTGGCAAATTCAATTGTCTTTTCCTTGGCTTTATTTTCTGTCTCAGAAATAATAGATTTCTTTTCATTGCTTCTAATAAGTGCAGCAATATTGAGCGTTTTGTTTCTGACCAGTGGAAATGGTCTTGATGCATCGACCGCCATTGGAGTAAGAACTGGATAAATCGAATTTTCAAAAAATTTATCGACAAATTCTGACTGATCAGGTGTAAGCGATTCGTAATTAGATACTATTCGTATTCCTTCTTTTTCAAGTGCCGGAACGAGTTCAGTGTTAAATATACGATATTGTTCGCTTACGAATCGTCTCGTAACATTGTTAATCTCACTGAGCTGCTCTTTAACGGTAAGGCCTGCAAGATCTGTTTTTTTATATCCTGCATTTTTCATATCCTTAAGAGATGCCACACGTACCATATAAAATTCGTCAAGATTAGATGAAGTAATAGATAGAAATCCCAGTTTTTCCATAAGCGGATTGTCATCATCAGAAGTCTCATTTAAGATTCGCTGATTAAACTTTAACCAGCTCAATTCACGATTCTCATAGTATCTAGGATCAGTAAAATCAATTGCATCTTCTTTAGAGACTTCTTCTATTGACTGAGGTTCAGGCACATTAGCCTCTTTTATAAGCTTATCCAAGCTGCCTTTATTCTCAGAGTTTCTCCAGAAAAATCTTCTACTCATCGTTTTTCCTCCACTATGACAGGTCTTATGTCAAATACTTTTTCAAAGAAATCTGCCTTTTCGGTAAACAGTCCTCTTTCTAGTGCAATCGAACTTTCAGATCCTACGCCTATGATAAGCTCATTTTTTCTAATATGTATATCAGCTTTTTTTAATTTCTGCTTATGACTTCTATCAAGTGCATTAGCAACTTTTAATATCGCAACCAGTTTGACTACTGTCCAATATTCAGAGGCCGAAAATCTTCCTGATAGTTCCGAATATGGGGGGATATCAAGTCTATTATATTCAGCAATTGCAGCAATCATTTGCCTCTCTTTGTGTGAAAGGCCTAGTATCTCTGACGATAATATGATCCTGTTTGAGCACTTACTTGCCTCATTCAAACTTATGTACTTACCACAATCATGCAGGATGACCGCCACCTGTAGAAGCAGTCTCTCCCTTTCCGTCATTCCATGATATCGTTTCATTGCATCAAATATTTTCACCGACAGCTTTTCCAATGTCATCAAATGTGGAAAATAACTTTCATATCTCTTGGCGATTGCCCATGAAGCATTGATAATGTCATTTTTAAAATTATGGTTAGAAATAAGTGTTTTATTTTTATATAGATAATCAAGTGCCATTCCATCATTGATCGATGTGTTGGGAATTACTACCTTTTCAGCTGGGAGCATGTCTATTATCTCTCTGATAAGAATAAATAGTGAGCGTTCCAATGAGCCTGTAAATGTATCCTCAACAAAGACGTTTTTATTCCATTCTTTTTCAAGAATCTGCCTAAATTCGTCCTTACCAAAAATTATCTTATCAGTTATATCTGCTTTTTTACCGGAAGGTACCTTTCTGTCTGCTATTATTATAAGGTATTCTATCTTATCATCATTTAAAAACATATTGAGAAACGTCTCTAGTTCCTTATCGATTACAGTATCGATCTGTTCTCTTCCATTTGGAACTGATTTTAATTTCTGCATAGTCTTATGCATATTAAATGTACCAAGATCCAAATGTTGTGTAGTTACAATAGAACCTTTTTTAAAATAAGTAAGCTGAAGTGATGACCCTCCTATGTCTACCATTATGGCAGAATTTTTTATCACATCTTCAAAGTAATCTCCACTGCTTACTGCCTCATATTCATAAAATCTCTGTTCGGAATTGGACAGTCTTACCGGTATCATACCTGTTTTAAGTCTGATCTGTTCAAGAAGAAATATTTCATTAGATGCCACGTGAATGGTATTACCGATAGCAAGAGTATAGTCCTTGATCTTATAAGCCTCCATAGTGTTTTTCATATCAGAAAGTATCCTGCATATCTCTTCAGTTGTTTGAAGGCTTATCTCACTATAATCAAAAATATCATATATAACTCTTACTGCATGTCTCATGCAGTTAATTTCCTTAGGTTTTTCATCTTTTTTTGTCTGAAAAAGTTTCATGGCAACTTCGTATGATCCAATATAAATCGCTGCATATAATTTCATATATTTCCCCTTAAAATAAACAAAGCTATATCATGCCTTGACCTATAACCTTAATATTAAAATTACTAATTTCTTACATAATTGCCCAGGATCTTGATCTTGCCTACTTCCTGCTTTAAACAGTATAACGCATTTTTAACTGCCTCATCACTTAAGTTTCCTTCAATATCAACAAAAAACTTATATTCCCATGGTCGTCCGAAAATCGGTCGTGATACTATGTGTGTCATATTAAGTCCATTATATGTAAAATTAGACAAAGCATGGTAAAGTGAACCTGTGCTATTATTTAGTTCAAAGCATACAGATATAATATTTGCTTCGCTACTATATATGCTGTTCTTAGATAAAACTAAGAATCTCGTTTCATTAGTAGAATCATTTTGAATCGAAGACTTAAGTACCTTAAGGTTATATAAAGATGCGTTCTTTTCATCCCCAATGGCGGCCTCTGAAACAGAATTGTCTTCCATGATTCTTTTTGCTGAGACAGCGGTATTTTCAAGGCTTACCGTTTTAATACCAGCATTTTTTTTCAAAAAATCAGAACACTGCATAAGTGCCTGTGGATGAGAATATATTGTTTTGATGTCTGAAATAGTAGATCCCGGTATTCCCAGTAATGCATGATCTATTTTTAATGTTTTCTGTCCAATTATGCATATTGGATACTGATACAAAAGATCAAATATCTCATTAACAGTTCCTGCTGATGAATTTTCAACCGGTACAACTGCAAAATCAGCTGTATCAGAAAAAAGTTCATAAACTGCATCTTTCCATGAGGGAACGTTATGAAGATCTGCATTATCACCGAAAAATGCTGTTGCTGCTTTCTCGCTGTATGCTCCCTTTACTCCCTGAAAGCAAACTCTTTTTTCAGAAAAATCAAAGCCATCCACTATCTCAAATGAAAACTTATTATTATCTCTATCAGCCAAAAGCTTATATTGCTTTTTTCTGTTACTGGACATTATTTGGGTAAAAAGTTCCCGGATACCTGTTTTTTCAAATTCATCATTTCCATTTTCAGATAAAGAATCTAGTTTCTCATCTTCTCTTTTTTTATCAAAAACCGGAAGATTCTTTGACATTTTATATGCTGCGACATCACCTGCAAGTCTCAATCGGTTCAGATAAAGATATGTGATCTGATCATCTATTTCATCTATTTCACTTCTGATTTCCTTTAAATCTCTCATTTTTCTTTTTCCTTTATATCCTGTCAGACCATATCAAATAACGATAACTGGTTACTTTCAGGCAATCCTTTAATAATTCCCAGCTTTTCCATATCTTCAATATTAGTTTTAGATATCTTACCTCTTTCCCTTAAGTCATCCTTGGACAAGAATTTTTTCTGAGAAGCAGCAATCTGAAGTGTCTCTGCCGCTTTATCACCCATGTTTGGAATTGTCTTAAATGGAGGGAGCAATTTACCATCTACAATTTTAAAATATCTTGCATCTGATTTGTAGATATCCATAGGCATAAAATCGAAACCTCTGGCATACATCTCCTGAACTATACGCATATCTCTGTATGTACCTTCTTCTGAGGCTGTTAGCTTCGGTCCTCTTTCATCTCCTTTCTTCTTGGAATCTTCAATCTTGTCATAATATTCCTGCAGATATTTATTAAGTACTTCCTCACCTCTGCACATCATTTCATAGTTAAATGCCGTTGCTCTAATACTAAAAAATGCTGCATAGTAAGCAAGCGGATAATATACTTTACAATAAGCCACTCTCCAAGCCATCATTACATAGGCAGCAGCATGAGCCTTGGGAAACATGTATTTTATCAATTCACATGACCATATGTACCAATCAGGAACATCGTGTTCTTTCATGTCCTTCTTGTACTGCTCCCATTCCTTGCATTTACCCTTGGCAACTACGCCCTTACGTACTCGTTCCATAATCGTAAAGCTTTCCTCTGGATCAAGGCCCTGATTGATCAGATATACCATAATATCATCTCGGCAGCAGATAGCCGTTGAAATTGTTGCTGTTCCATCATTGATCAATTTCTCAGCATTACCCTGCCATACATCAGTACCATGTGACAGACCTGAGATTCGAATAAGATCTGAAAACTCTTGTGGTTTAGCTTCTCGTAAAAGTCCCATTGCAAAGTCAGTACCAAACTCAGGTATTCCTAAAGTTCCCATGTCACAATGGAAAAGATCCTCCGGTGTCACTTCAAGAGCAGATGTGTCCTTAAATAGAGACATTACACCATTATCATCCAGCGGAATTTTTGTTGCATCAAGACCTGTAAGGTCCTCAAGCATACGTATCATTGTCGGATCATCGTGTCCCAGGATATCAAGCTTTAGCAGATTCGAATCTATTGAATGGTAGTCGAAATGTGTCGTAATGACATCTGATGTAATATCGTCTGCAGGATGTTGAACCGGTGTAAATGTATTGATCTCTTCTCCAACCGGGAGAACAATAATTCCACCCGGATGCTGACCGCTTGTTCTTTTTACACCCACACATCCCTGAACAATACGATCTATTTCACATTTTCTTTTAGGCTGGTTTTTTTCTTCGTAATATTTTTTTATGTATCCAAATGCTGTTTTATCAGCCAGCGTTCCAACTGTTCCGGCCTTAAATGTCTGACCTTCTCCAAAAATAACCTCCGTATATCTATGTGCCTTACTCTGATAATCTCCGGAAAAGTTAAGATCGATATCAGGCTCTTTGTTACCCTTAAATCCTAAGAAAGTTTCAAAAGGAATATCAAATCCATCTTTATTTAAGTAATTACCACACACAGGACATTTCTTATCCGGCATATCACATCCGCTTCGACCAGCAAAAGACCTAACCTCCGGGGAATCAAAATCAACATAGTGGCAATGTGGACATACATAATGAGCACTAAGTGGATTAACCTCTGTTATTCCTGCCATCGTTGCGACAAATGAAGAGCCTACGGATCCTCTAGAACCTACCAGATATCCATCTTCCACTGATTTCCATACCAATTTCTGAGCAATTATATACATAACTGCATATCCATTGGAAATAATAGAGTTAAGTTCTCTTTCTAGTCTCTTGACAACTATATCCGGCAGATCATCTCCATATAATTCATGTGCCTTTGTATAACATATTTTACGAAGCATTTCATCAGAATTCGCGATGACTGGTGGGCATTTATCCGGCCTTACCGGTGCTATAGGTTCGCACATATCAGAAATAAGATTGGAGTTTTCTATCACAATTTCTCTTGCCTTATCTCCGCCTAAGTATGAGAACTCTTCAAGCATCTCTTCTGTAGTATGAAGGTATAATGGCGGCTGTGGCTCAGCGTCCTTAAACCCCTTTCCCTTCATGATTATCCTTCTATAGATCTCATCCTCAGGATTAAGGAAATGAACATCACATGTAGCCACAACTGGTTTATTCATAGCCTTTCCAAGTGCTACGATTCTCCTGTTTATATCCCTTAGATCCTCTTCTGAATTAACATCATATTTGTCCTCATCTATAAGGTACTGATCATTTCCAATAGGCTGCACCTCAAGATAATCATAAAAAGATGCAATTCCTCTTATTATTTCTTCAGGTCTCCCATTTAAAACAGCCTCATACAATTCTCCTGCAGAGCAGGCCGATCCGATTATCAGGCCTTCTCTGTATTTTTCAATCAGACTCCTAGGAAGTTTTGCATTCTTTTTAAAATATTTCAAATGAGAAGTCGATACCAATTTATATAGATTGATCCTGCCAATATCATTTTTTGCTAAAATAATACAATGATAAGGATGCAGATTCATTATTGCCTCATCTGACATCTTGCCGATTGAAACTATATCGTCTACTGTATTGCACCCTCTATTTTTAAAGTCATCACATAATTTTTCAAAGATATATGCTGTACATTCTGCGTCATCTACTGCTCTATGATGATTTAAAAGAGGGACCTTTAAAACTTTGGCAACCTTATCTAATTTATATCTGCCAAGCGATGGTAATACAAAACGTGCCATCTCAACTGTATCCATATAGGTTTTTGGTACACTTAACCCTTGCCTTTCAGCATTGATTCTTATAAAGCTTGTATCAAAGTCTGCATTATGAGCTACTAAAACAGCTCCTTCACAAAAATCCAAAAATCTTGGTAGAATAACATCTATAGGTGACGCATCCTTAACCATATTGTTATCAATAGATGTTAGTTCTGTGATTCTATATGGAATCGGTACACCGGGGTTTACAAACTCAGAAAATCTATCCGTTATCTTACCATTCTCAAATTTTACTGCGCCAATTTCTATAATATAATCTTTTACAGAATTAAACCCTGTGGTCTCAATATCAAAAACAACAAATCTTGAATCAAGAGTCTGTCCGTCAGGATTGGTAACTATTTTCTTTTCATCATTAACAAGATATGCTTCAACACCGTAGATAACCTTGATCTTGCCATGATTATCCATCGCAGTATGATATGCCTCAGGGAATGCCTGAACAGATCCATGATCTGTTATCGCAATCGCTTTATGACCGAACCTTATGGCTTGTTCCACAATATCCTTGGCCGTAGATACACCATCCATATCGCTCATCTTGGTATGGCAATGAAGTTCTACTCTTTTTTCAAAGGAGTTATCCTCTCTTTTAACCGTAAAGTCAGGTATGATCATAGCTGCATCCTGTCTTCCGATGCTAATGGCAACATCCTTTAGAAAAGTATCAAATCCGGCATCGCCTGACAGCTTTACAAATACCCCATTTTTTAATTTTTTTTGTACATCTAGGATTCCATCATTGAACACAAATTTTTTACACACAATAGAATCTGTTCCATCAAAAAGAACAAACGAAACAATTGTCGATTTTCCATTTTTTAATGGTTGTTCTGCATATTCAGATACTTTTCCTCTGATAGTCACATTTCCAATACTTCCAGTGATATCCGAGATCTTCATTACATCACCTTTGACTTCAAATCCAAATATCATATCAGGATTATCTGATTTTGCAGGTGTAGATCTTTGAAATCTATATCCATTGTTATCTCCACCAAAATTCTTTTTGAATGGCTTATCAAATGTTTTTCTCTCACCTCTATTAGATGATGAAAAGCTTTTATAATTATCGGCGTTTGCCTTATTATCTTCTGCCTTTTGGAGGTCTTCTTCACTTTTCTTTTCAGCAAGAGCATCTACTCTGTTGAATATGCTGTCCACCTGCTTTTGTATTGCCTTTTCTTCACGCAAAAGAGCTTCATGATTGATATCTTCTTCTACAAAGACAAGTTCCACATCCACTTTAAACCCAAATCGCTTACACATTATATCTGACATAAATGATTCTATTAAATCACCATAATGCATAGATATACCCTTATCTGGGACCGTAATTTTCATTATGTTTATATCTGTAAATTCAATTTTGGATTTTTTTAAAATACTATATATTATTCTGTCTGACTCATATAGTTCAGCTAGTAAACTATCATGATAATCATTAAAAGCCCTTTCCGGTGTATACATTTCTGAAAGAGTGAATGATTCAATAATAATTACATCAATATTATCATCCTGAAAATAATTTTTTTTGATCTCTTTTTCCAGCGTATGTATCCTGCGCTTTGAAACAAGTCCCGGAAATGTGGCATATATCCGCACACTGTCCCTTAATTTGCCAGAAGCCATTCTTGTAACAACCGCATCCTCCATAAGGCGCGTTGACTCATTTTCATTATTTAATTTTGGAAAAACTTCAGCAAATGAACGATCCATTAGTTACAATTACTCACTTTCAATTAATATCGATTCCACGTTCTTTTCCTTCTCTGATAAGCTCTTCTCTGAGCGCATTAAGAAGTTCACTTTCAGGGACCTTACGTATAATCTCCCCTTTTCTGATCACGAGACCTTCATTAGCTCCTCCAGCTATACCAAAATCAGCCTCTTTTGCTTCACCAGGACCATTTACAACACAACCCATGACAGCAACCTTAACATCAAGAGGGATATCAGCGATCATTTGTTCTGTTTTATTAGCAAGCTCAATAAGATTGATCTGTGTACGTCCACAAGTAGGGCATGAAACAATTTCCACTCCACCCTTTCTGAGTCCAAGCGTACGAAGAATAAGCTTGCCTGCTTCAACTTCTTTGACTGGATCACCTGTAAGAGATACTCGAATCGTATCTCCGATTCCCTGTGAAAGGATAAGTGAAAGACCAATTGCAGACTTGATATTACCGCTGAATACTGTTCCAGCCTCAGTAATACCTACATGAAGTGGAAGATTAGTTTTATCGCTTATGATCTCATGTGCTTTTACACACATCATTACATCTGATGATTTAATACTGATAACCATATTGTCATATCCCATATCCGTAATGATCCTGACCTTATCCAAAGCGCTTTCCACCAAACCCTCTGCCGTAACCCCATGATATTTTTCTATAAGCTCTTTTTCAAGAGAACCGCTATTAACGCCGACTCTTATCGGAATATTTTTCTCCTTACATGCATCAACAACTGTTCTTATTCTGTCTTCGCTTCCGATATTACCAGGGTTTATCCTGATCTTATCAGCTCCATTTTCAATTGCAGCAAGCGCAAGTCTATAATCAAAATGAATATCTGCTACAAGAGGAATATGAATCTGTTCTTTGATCTTGGAAATAGCAATTGCATCCTCCATGGTTGGAACTGCACATCTAATAATGTCACATCCAGCCTTTTCCAACTGCAGGATCTGGGCAACTGTTGCATCCACATCTCTGGTCTTGGTGTTAGTCATGGACTGGATCGCAATTGGATTATTGCCTCCGATCACAATATCCTTTATTTTTATCTCTCTAGATTTTCTTCTTGTATAGGTACTCATATAAGAGCCTCCTTTTATTTTATGAAAATTTTTCTTATATCATTACCCATAACAAGCACCATAAGAGCCATTAAAATGACAAATCCTATTCCATTTACAATAGCCTCTGCCTTTTCCGGTACTTTTTTTCTGGTAAACATTTCAATTATAAAGAAAACCAGTCTTCCTCCATCAAGTGCAGGAAATGGTAATAGATTAACCACCCCAAGGTTTGCAGATAAAAGTACTACCCAATATATCATCTGCATTAAAACTGTGAAAAATCCATATGAAACAGATTTATTATAAGAATCCCCCACTGCTTTTACTATTCCCACAGGCCCTGACATATCATTAATACCGAGTGAGCCTGTAAACAGCATCTTTAAACTCTGGATCGTAACATATACTAGTTCCTTGACCTGATATCCACCATAAGAAAAACATTCACCAATATTGGCCTTTTTTGATATATTACCACCAGAAACTCCCATAAGATATTTCCCTGTGGTTTTATCCATCTTCGGGGTTAAGACAGTGCTGATTTTTTTGCCGTTATGAATATAAGTCAACTTGACTTCTTTGCCCGGGTGAAACAACGAATAATAGCTTACTTCTTGATAAAAATGAACTTCATAATTATCTATTTTGACGATTTCGTCTCCTTTTTGAATACCTGCCTTTTCAGCGGGATAATCTTTAATCAAACCTCCAACCAAAGGAGGTATATATCCTGTTCCCGCTATGAGAACAACTGAAAGAATATATGCCAAAATGAAATTAAATACAGGTCCTGCGGCTACGATTAAAAATCTCTGTAGTACCGGTTTTTTCTGAAATGATCTATTATCCTCAGAATCTTCCTCTTCACCTTCCATCACACAGGCACCGCCAAATGGTAATAAATGAATTGAGAAATCTGTTTCACCAAATTTCTTACCGAACAGCCTAGGTCCAAGACCTATCATGAACTCATTAACCCTTACATTACAAGATTTCGCAACGATAAAATGACCAAACTCATGGAAAATAACTATAAAGCCAAAAATTAGTATCGCTATTATTATGTTCACTTTAAAAACTCCCTAACTAAATTGATTGCCTTGTCCTCTGTGTATAATATTTCTTCTACTGAAGGTGAGTCGATATACTCCATTTTACTCATTGCATAAGAAATAGCTTCCGGAATATCGAGAAAACTTATTTTCCCCTGCAACAACATCCTAACAGCCTCTTCATTGGATGAATTAAATACTGTTGGAATATTTCCTCCCGCATCCATAGCATTCATTGCAAGTTTAAGACCTATAAATGTATCCATATTAGGTTTTTCAAAATGAAGAACTCCAACATTCCAGAAATCTAGTTTTTTAGCTAAAAGTGATGGTCTGTTAGGATAAAAAAGTGCGTACTGGATAGGTATCCTCATATCAGGTGCCCCTAACTGGCCCATTACGGCTCCATCCTGAAACTCAACTGCAGAGTGGAGAATGCTTTCGGGATGAACTACGACCTGGATTTGTTGTCTTTTAACTCCGAACAACCATCCAGCTTCCATTACTTCCAGACCTTTATTTATCATTCCAGCTGAATCTATAGTTACCTTTTTACCCATAGACCAATTGGGGTTGTAAAGCACTTCATCTATTGAAACATTCTTAAGCTCTTCACGCTTTTTCCCTCTGAATGGTCCTCCGGAAGCTGTTAAAATAATTTTTTCGATCTCATTATTTTCTTCGCCTTGAAGGCTCTGGAAAATCGCGCTGTGTTCACTGTCTACAGGAATGATACTAACGCCATTTTTTTTTGCTTCAGCCATTACCAAGTGTCCTGCACAAACCAAAGTTTCCTTATTCGCAAGAGCAATATCCTTACCAGCATTAATTGCTGCAAGGGTAGGTCGAATACCAAGCATTCCTACAATACCGGTAACAAGCATATCTGATGCAGGATCTTCTGCGACCCTAATCAAACCCTCTAATCCATAATTGATTTCCGTATCAGTATCAGAAATCCGGCTTTTTAATTCTAAATACTCTTTTTCTCCCTTAACAGAAACAAATGAAGGATGAAATTCTCTTATCTGTTTCTCAAGAAGTTCTATATTAGAACCACAAGAAAGTGATGTAACATTAAATTCTTCTATATGCTGACTGATAACATCAAGCGTCTGAGTTCCGATAGAACCTGTAGACCCGAGAATTGATATATTTTTCATTTATATGCTCCACTATTTTAAATAACTGCGATTGTGACCATTGCGAGAAAATATACAATAGGAGCCGTAATTATTATACTGTCAAAGCGATCTAGTACTCCTCCATGTCCCGGAATAAGATTGCCGTAATCCTTGATCTCAAAATTTCTCTTAATTGCTGATGCAGCTAAGTCTCCTACCATAGAGACAAGGGCACCTACAGCGCCGATCACTGCAATGATCAGAAGATCCATTCCCCTTAGATCAAGCTGCATCCTAAAAATATAACCATATATAAGATTTAGAATAGCTGATCCAATCACTCCTCCAATTGCTCCCTCTATAGATTTCTTAGGACTAAGTATCGGCGCCATTTTGTGTTTTCCAAATAACTTTCCAACGCAATATGCACAAGTGTCGGCTCCCCATGCACAAAGGAATATCAACCATACAAAATATTTTCCTTTAACTGGTATTTCTCTTGTCTGGTAGATAAATGAAAGCATAGCAGTAACATAAAAGAAACCAAAGAAAGCTCCAAAAACCTTTGTCGAATCATATTTAGGGTATGACAGAACATAACAGATTAAAAGAACTATAAGAAAAAAGATATTATAAATAACAGGATCTTTGATCATATGGAACTTCAGATTTACATAATAAAAAACCGTCATCGCATATCCTATATACCCTATTATTGATTTATGTATATCAAGCACTCTATAAAGTTCAAACATACCAATAATTGACAATATTGCAGTGGATACAAGAAGTACATTTCCTCCTGTAATAATAAGTACAAGTGCCAATACAACAAGTATTATTCCGCTTATAAGTCTAGTCTTAAACATTTTGTTCTTCTACTCCTCCAAATCTTCTATGTCTATTATCATAATCCACAATAGCCTCAGTAAGTTCTTTTTCTCCAAATTCCGGCCAAGGACAATTCGTAAAATAAAATTCGCTATAGGAAAGCTGCCAAAGCATAAAATTAGATAATCGTTCCTCTCCACTTGTCCTGATCATTAGATCCGGATCCGGCACGTCATATGTATCCAAAAAACCAGAAAACATCTTATCATCAAGTGACTCTATATCTTCACCTGTTTTTTCAAAATACTTTACTGTTTTTTTAACTGCCCTTAATATTTCATCTCGGCTTCCATAGTTAATTGCAATTACAAGCTTAAGTCCTGTATAAATCGATGAAACCTCTTCTAACTTCTCAATTGTTGATTTTAACTCAGGTGACAATCCATTTCTATCTCCGATCACCTTAAAGGACATGTTATCTCTTTTACATGTTTTAATACATTTATTCAAATAGGTATTAAGAAGTGTCATCAATGTATTGACTTCATTTTCAGGACGATTCCAATTTTCAGTCGAAAATGCATATATAGTAAGATATTTTATTCCAAGTTTGTCTGCTACACGGCAGACCTTCTCTACATTTTCAGCTCCAACTTTGTGGCCATATGTTCTTGGCTTGCCCTTTGATTTTGCCCAACGGCCATTTCCATCCATAATAATGGCTACCGATTCAGGTACGTTCATAGTCCACTCTTTCCAATAATCAGACAAAATATCCGATCAAATGTATAGTTGCACATATTACAAGATTATACTAAATATAGTAAAAATAAGAAACCCCTCCGGACTAACCGGAAGGGTTTAACTTTGTATTTTTTATGATTATATAACCATTCTGCCCAACAAATTAAATTGTCATAATCTCTTTAGACTTTTCTTCGATCTGATCATCTACAGTTTTAATAAACTTATCTGTGATTTTCTGAAGACCATCTTCAAGATCTCTGATCTCATCTTCTGAAACATCATCGCTCTTCTGAAGTTTTTTAAAATTATCATTACCATCACGTCGGATATTTCTAATGGCAATTTTGGCTTCTTCTCCCTTTTTCTTGACATCCTTGGAAAGTTCTTTTCTTCTCTCCTCTGTAAGTATAGGAAATGCAAGTCTAATTACCTTACCATCATTAGTAGGATTAATACCAATATCAGACATGGAAATGGCCTTTTCAATCTCTTTTAAAAGAGAAGGTTCCCAAGGCTGAATCGTAATTGTTCTAGCATCTGTAACAGTAATATTAGCTACCTGCTGAAGAGGTGTCTCCGCTCCATAGTAATCAACATGAAGTTTGTCCAAGATGTGAGGGTTAGCACGCCCTGCCCTTATTGATTGAAGTTCTTCATCAAGAGCCTTGATTGACTTTTGCATCCTGGTCTCATAATCCTGTAATTTCTCGTCCATAAATGTCCTCCTAGACGGTTACTGTAGTGCCATTAAAACCATCACCTACAGCATTAATGATACTATCTTTTTCATTTAATGCAAATATTTTTAACGGTATTTTATTTTCCATTACAAGAATCGAAGCAGTAAGATCAATAACACCTAGCTTATTATCAACGACTTCCTGAATAGATATTGTGTCATATTTCTTAGCCTCCGGATTCATCTTCGGATCGCTATCATATACACCATCAATGGCCTTGGCTAAAAGAATCATATCACATTCTGTTTCAACAGCTCTAAGTGCAGCACCCGTATCTGTGGAAAAATAAGGATGTCCTGTACCACCTGCAAAAAAGCAGATTTTCTTGTCCGCAAATGCTTTTGTAACTTTGTCATATGAGTAAAGCTCTGTAAAAGCTCCAACTGTGAACGAAGTGAAGACTGCAGTATCAAGACCGATTCCATTCCAGATATCCGAAACATAGATACAGTTCATAACCGTAGCAAGCATACCTATCTGGTCAGATTTAGATCTTCTTATCTCATTGCCGGTTCTTCCTCGCCAGAAGTTGCCACCGCCAATTACAACTCCCACCTCAATATTCTTTTCAATAAGCTTTTTAACTTCATAGCCTACTGTACTAACAATATTCTCGTCAAAACCTTTTCCAGACTCACCGGCTAAGGCCTCACCGCTTAATTTTAAAAGAACTCGCATATTTTTCCTTCTTAGGCTTCAACGTTTTTAAAAACGCTCTCAACATCAACATCAGCATAAGTCTGTGAGCAGAAGCCCTCGATAACTGCTCCATTATTAATCTGAACAGAGCGAGATTTGATATTTCCCATAACAACTGCAGATGTATCAACAACTACAGGTCCCTGAACATCGATATCGCCCTTAACAGCTCCTGCGATTACTGCTGAAGTTGCTGTAATATTACCAACAATAACAGATCCTGCTCCGACCTTGGCTGTTCCGCTTGTTGCTACCTCACCTTCAACCTTAGCATTGTCAGCAAAAAATTCGCTTGATACACTGTTTCCTCTTATTGTACCATTAACAACAAGCTTACCATTACACTTAACATTGCCTTTAACGGTACCTTCAATTGTAATAGATCCTGTAGAATCAAGATCACCGGTAATTGTCATTCCAAGAGTAATAACTGCTGTTTCGTCCGAAATTGCATTTTCGTTAATTCCTAAATTTTTTGAAGTCTCTACATTCTTAGTATAAGAATCTGTCTGTACATCGCTCATTCTGGAATAATCCTCTATTCTATTACTATTTGATGTTTTCTCTTTTTTTTCTGTAATTACTGTATCTGATACAGGCGTAACAGGAGCTTTAACAGCAACAGGTTCATCAACCTTTTTTGCCACTTGCTCTAATAGGCCATCAAGCTTATTAAGTTCAGAGTCTACATCAAGGTCCTCGTCAAGTGTGTTTACCATAACATCTTCTTTTTCTGAAACCTCATCTGTTGGAACAAGCTCATCAACAGCATCAGAGAAATCATCCTTAAAATCCTTAAAAAGTCCCATTTTTCTCTCCTCTTTAAACTATTTATTCTTTAATGTGACATGCTGTATAAGTGCTGTGTCATCACTAATCGGCAAAATCACTGCGCCCTTTGCCTGAAGCGTTTCGATAAGGGCCGGTAATGCTTCAACCGTGCTTTTCTTGTTTTCAGCATCGTGCATCAGCACAATCGATGTTTTATATTTTACCACATCGCTCATAACGTTTTCAATAAGTTCCTGAGATGTATAGGCAGTCGAAGATGCATCCCCTGATGTAACATTCCAATCGTAATATTTTACGTTCTTTTTATTCAAAAAGTCAATGAAATACGACATATCCTCACCGGAAACTTGATTACTAGATCCTCCTGGAAACCTATATAGATTACAATCTACTCCTGTAGAAGTTTTAATCAAATCATGAATCTTATCATAGTCTTCCTGAAATGAAGAAAGAGATGCATATACCTCCTTATATTTATGCGAGTATGAATGCATCCCTATTGTATGACCCTCATCAACAATTCTCTTGTATCTGGCAATTGATGCTGCGTCATTATGTCCTGTGACAAAAAACGTCGCCTTGACACCATAATCATCGAGAATGTCTAATATCTTATCTGTATTGCCACTAGGACCATCATCAAATGTCAGATAAACCTTTAATGTGTCCTCAGGTTTTGCCAGATTGCCCTCTCCTGTTCCCGAATCACTTTGGACAAGAGTTCCAACACTAGCGGTTGGTAAAGACTCTGTATGAGCAGTAGGTTCAGATCCTCGCTTTTCGACGCCATCCAGTCTCTTATTCAGCTTAAACATTTCTATTGCAAGAAAAACATTAGCTAAAAGAGAAATCGTAATTCCTCCAAAGATAAAAAATATTATGAACATTTTCATATTATGGATTCTTCTGCTTTTATCTCTTTTTTCTTGAATAGTTCTTTTTTTATCTTGCATACAAAACCCCAAAAAAGGCACTATAAAAAATTATAGTGCCTTAAAAATCTAAATTAAGCTATGATTAAGCATTCATCTGCTTTGCAACTTCAGCTGCAAAATCTTCCTGCTTCTTTTCGATACCTTCGCCGGTCTCGAAACGTGTATATGATGTAAGCTTAAGATCTGTTCCGGCTGCTTTTGCAACTTCCTCAACATACTTGGCTACGCTCTGCTTACCATCAGCTGCTTTTACATATACCTGATCGAGAAGGCAAACTTCCTTAAGTTCCTTGTTAAGTCTTCCCTTGATCATACCAGCTTTAACATTTTCTGGCTTAGATGCTTCCTTAGGATCATTTTCGATCTGAGCTTTGATAATCTCGGTCTCATGAGCGATAAATTCCTGATCGATCTCTGCATCACAAAGATACTTAGGATTCATAGCTGCAATCTGCATTGCAATATTCTTAAGTGCTTCTTTAACATCCTCTGTTACGTTTGAGCACTCACAAGCAAGAAGAACAGCAATTCTTCCGCCACCATGAACATAAGATACAACAGCTCCGTTATCAACTGCTGTCTTCTTAAATCTTCTAATTGAAAGCTTTTCACCAATTATTGCGATTTCATCAACAAGTGCCTCAGCAACTGTCTTTGATGCATCCTTAGACCAATTTTCATTCATGAATCCATCAATATCAGTTGATGTAGATGCAAGCGCCTGATCGGCAACATCCTGAACATAAGTCTGGAATGTTTCATTATTGGCAACAAAGTCTGTCTCAGAGTTAACCTCTACAACAGCAGCCTCTTTATCGCCATTTGATGCGACATAGCAAAGACCCTCAGCTGCAATTCTTGATGCCTTTTTCTCAGCCTTAGCCTGTCCATTCTTTCTAAGGTATTCCATAGCCTCTTCAAGATTGCCATCAGTCTCGGAAAGTGCCTTTTTGCACTCCATCATTCCGGCGCCGGACTTTTCTCTAAGTTCCTTAACTAAACTAGCTGTAACTGCCATTTAATTTTCCTCCATATATGATTTTATGCTACCCTAATTATTAGGCTTCTACAGCTTCTTCTTTAGCTGCTGTATGTTCCTCACCCTGCTTAGCTTCAACAACAGCATCAGCCATAACAGAAGTGATAAGCTTAACTGCACGGATAGCATCATCATTGCCGGGGATAACATAGTCAAGCTCTTCAGGATCACAGTTTGTATCTGCCATACCGATAAGTGTAATTCCAAGAGACTGAGCCTCCTGAATGCAGATTCTCTCCTTCTTAGGATCAACTACGAAAATTGCATCAGGAACTCTCTTCATATCCTTGATTCCGCCAAGGTTACGATTAAGCTTTTCCCATTCTTTTTTAAGACCGATAACTTCCTTCTTGGGAAGAAGATCAAATGTACCGTTCTCTTCCATCTTCTCAATCTTCTTAAGACGGGCAATACGGCTCTGGATTGTCTTGAAGTTTGTAAGCATTCCTCCAAGCCATCTCTCATTAACAAAATACATTCCGCATCTTGCAGCTTCATCAGCTACTGCATCCTGTGCCTGCTTCTTGGTTCCTACGAAAAGAATAGCACCACCCTGAGCTGCAATATCATATACAGCGTTATATGCATTGTCAACAAGACCTACAGTCTGCTGAAGATCAATGATATGGATACCATTTCTCTCTGAATAAATATAAGGAGCCATTTTAGGGTTCCATCTTCTCGTCTGATGACCAAAATGCACTCCAGCTTCAAGAAGCTGCTTCATTGAACAAACACTCATTTTTTTACCTCCAAAAATGGTTTTACTTCCACGTGGATCCACTCGCCAAACAACCTTTTCAGGCACCTGAATGACAATCTCCAACGTGTGATTAATACAAACTATTGCATGATAACATAGAATTTTCACTATTGCAAGACAAAACCAGAAAATTCATGCATCTGTATATCGACATACCAGACTCAATTAAATATTTATTCCTCATACTAGTTTTTATGTACAAGTATATTGGCTACTTCATCATATGTCATACCCTTATGAAACTCAAAGGTTCCAGGTTGAATACGTTTGGAATATCCGTTTTCATTCATAAAATCATCAAAAGACTTGCCATTATCTACCACTCCCATTGATGCAATGTCATTGGCTATTGCAAGTGAATCTGTAGCTCCTGCTGAGACTTCGATTCTTATATTATTTTTCACCACATCTTCTGGGGCAACCTCAGTTTTCTTTGTAGTACTTCCATCAGAATTTTTTGTTACGGTTGTGTCATTTTTTCCATCGGCTGTTTTATTAGTACTTTTGGTAGAATCTGTGGTACTGTTTGTTTTCGTTTTATCTTTTGTCTTATTAGTTGAAGTCTTATCCGTTTTCTTTTTAGTATTCTTGTCAGTGTTTGATTCTTTTAGTGTTGAACTGGATTCAGAAACTGTGAATCCCTCTTTTTCTGCCATCTTTTTAATTTCGTCTTTTGAATACCCTGGCTTGTAAAATGAGAAAGCCATTATAAATATCAGAGAACTAATAACAAATCCAATTCCAAGTCCTCTTACGTAATATTTCATTTTCATATGCTGTTCCTCTTATTATCAGTTATTTTTAAACAATCCAAGGACAAGTTTAATTTCTCCAATACCTAATCCCAGCTTTTTTGCAATATCTATTTCCGAATAGCCCTCACCTGCAAGCTTAAGTATCTCTTCGTTTACATTTGTTCTTTGATCAGGATTCGTCCCTGCTGCTTCCGTATTCTCTATGTCAGAATCAATTTTCTTTTTGAGTTCTTCTTTTAGAGATTCAAACTCTTTATCATCTCTTGCCTCTTTTTCAGATTCAAGTCTTTCCTTTTCTTCTATAACGATCTTCTCTTTTAATTCTACTTCTTCCTTTATCTGTCTGAGTACCGATTCCATATTATCAATTTTTTCCGTCAAAGTTGTTATGGTCTCTTGTTTCTTATTTAACATGTCATACATAAACATTATCTCATCATGAGATTTATTCATAGATGTAAGTACCGTATCAGAATATTCACTTATTTCTTTGATCTTATCATTAGTTTCCTTGTCAGTCTTTCTCTCAAGATCTTCAAATGCCTTGTCAAGGGATTCATCTAATTTTTCTTTGATTTTCTTGTCTGACTCAGTAAGTTCTTTATCTAATATAGTTTTTATCTCAGCCTTGCTCATTTTTTGTAATTCCAACACATCTGTTTCGGATAATTTCTTTGTCATAAAAAAACTACCTGTTACAAGTAAAATCCCAATTATCAGAATTGCTATTTCTAATCCAGTCATAATTTTATCATTCCATAATCTTCTGCTAATCAATAACTACCATGGGTAATAATACAAGAGGTAAATCTATTTGTAAAATACTAAATCTGGAATTCTTATATACATACTGATGTACCTATACAAAAAATCCAGATCCTTGATTTAATATATTAAATTTAAAATTTAGATCTTTATATCGAAAGAAGTTGGTTCCCCTTTTTTTCGTATACTTCCTTCATCTTTTTTTTGTTTCTTTTTCCTCTTACGAAATATGCCTTCTTTTCCCTCATACATAACTCCACCTTCTTCATCATCTTGAAGGTTTTCTGTTTCTGTCTGAGTATTACCATGTACCTGAGTAGTAGACTCATTTTGTTTTACAAATGCTGTCTGCTGCATTGCATTCTGCAAATTAGAATTTTTATGATCTTCTTGAGTCTTTTGTGCAGAGACTTCGGAAGTGTTTTGTATCATTCCATTATATTCTACCGGACGAAGTAACATAAAAACTCCTTACATATCATTGATAAAATAATTAAATTATCATTAATCTTTGGCATAATCTCATCTCATTAAATCGTAGCCCACGTCAGTTCACCATCTTTCATTTTGAATTCACATGATGAAAGATGATCCATTATTTCTTTCTTGCTTCCTGAAATATAAATACTGACACCTGGATAAATGTCTTTTTTAACAATAATTTTGTTATGACCATCTGCAAGTAATTCAGGCTTAATCTTTTCAAGTTCAGAATTATTCTTTTGAATGTTATCATTATTCTTTTTAAAATCTTCAGCTACTTGTCTAAGATATGTGATGATCTTAGCATCAAGTTTAATTCCTTTTTTTAGAGATTGCTGATAATTATTAAGTATCGAAGACAATTCAATATTTTTATTTTCAAGCTTGTAAATCATTGAATTAAGTTCATTAAACCGATTTTTCAGATCCGGCTTGACTCCAATCTCGATTAATGTCTGCATTCCCATTTCAGATCCGATCTTTTCTGCACACACATTACCGCCTGCACTTATTTTACCGCCTGCTATATATCCTTTTCGACCAGATACATTTATATCACCATTTGCCTGAACCATACTGGCTAGAATAACATCTACATTAATATATCCATTTGCTTTAACCGTAGCATTCTCTATGAATTTGGCTATAACATTGCCACCTGCTTTAACTGATCCGACGCCTTGACCATTTATTCCAAGCTTTATGATAATGTCGCCTCCTGCTTCGAGATCAGCTCCCTCTACAACACCTTCAACGACAATATTACCTCCTGCTTTGATATCAAATCCAGCCCTTACGCTTCCTTGAATATTAACACTTCCTGCATATTCAATATTACCTGTAGAATTATCTACATCGCCAGTAACGTCGTAAACATCCGAAACCACCAGTCTTCCGTGACTAAGCATAACGTGTCCCATAACATCAGAAAAGAATTCTGTTTTATCGTCATTACTTACAATATTTTTGCCAATTTCAATTTTTGTAGGTTTTACCGCTTGTGGATTAATAATTTTTCCAGTAAGAGACATTCCTGCCTCGCCTTGGATCTCTTTAACGATTCTTGCCAAAATGTCGCCCTTATTAACATTATTAAGTATGTTAAGGGTATGAAAATCTACAGAACCATCTTCGTTTTTCTTGGGCTCCAGCGAGGGATCTGTATTAAAAAAATATTCAATCTTACCATCTTGGCCTTCCACTACGGTTTTGCCATGCGCTAGTTCCAAATCCGTAAAATAAACCGGTGAATCAATAAAAGTCTGAACCGTGTCTTCGTCTATTCCGTATTTAATGCCATCCTGAGAAAGTGATGAAATAATATCTTCCTTGGTAAATGGAGCTGCACCGATAGAAGGTGGATAGAATTTTGTTTTGCAACAGATTTCATTTGGTTCAATATATGTAACTATAAATCCAGAATAAAATTTCAAATGGCTCTTTCCAAGATCTATTTTTTCTTCCTTTTCGCTTTCAATACACTGTTTAACCTTTTGAACGTTATACGTTGCAAACCCCTGCTTGGTTAAATAGAACTGAACATCTTTTAGTTCAGCTCTTTTACCGCCTTCTTTTGGCGGATAACATATTAAATAAACTTCCTGATCCTCAACCGAAAGACACGCATAGCCATTTTTCTGTTCCATTTCAACCTCCCCTAGGATTGTGTCAAAATTCCAAGATAATCACCCATTACATTTCTCATTTTCCCCAATGCCTTTGTATGTAACTGAGAAACTCTAGATTCGGATACGCTCAAAATCTGGCTTATTTCCTTTAATGTCATTTCTTCATAGTAATATAAAAGAATTACTTTCTGCTCTTTCTCTGTTAATAGCTTAAGAGACTCTGCCAATTTACTTTTAAGTTCATCTTTCGATATTTTTTCTTCAGGCTGAATAAAGTGAGAGTTAGAATCTGTATCCATAACCGGCTCACTTCCCTGCTCAACGAATTCATTAAGTGAAATGACATTTGTAAGATTCATATCCGACTGCCAGTTCGTGTACTCGTCCTCAGATATCCCAAGTTCCTTAGCAACCTCAACGTCCGATGCACTATGCCCAGATGTCGATTCAACAGTTTTAATTGCTTCGTCTATCTTTCTTTGCTTCTGCCTTATAGTCCTAGGAATCCAGTCCATTTTTCTTATTTGGTCCAAAATAGCACCTCTGATTCTCAGAGATGCATAAGTCTCAAACTTTACTTCCTTTTTCATATCAAATCTGTCAATAGCATCTATCAGACCAAAAACACCATATCCGACAAGGTCATCAAATTCAACATTTTTGCCGAGGTACATGCTCATCCTACCAGCTACGACTTTGACCAAAGGGGCGTATTCAATAATAATTTTTTCTCGAAGTTCTTGTGTGGGGTTGGACTGATACGTTTCCCACATCTTTCGCCTGTCGATTTCCTTCATGTAGTTCCTCCGAAATCAATCGCTCTTAAATACAAAAAAGCATCATTCCTTGGTCTCAGATTCATCTTTCATTTCCTCATCCAGGGAAATACCATCACCATTATTCTGATTATCGTTTTTCTCTTCATCAGGACTGGTATTAAACTCCTCCTGCATTTGTTTTTCGGTTTCTTCCTTATCAATTTTGAATGATATGTCGATCACAACTCTTATCAGAATACCAAAAAAATAAAAAATCAAAGCTGTAACAGCAAATCGAAAAACAAATGTTGTAAATTTAACGCCTTGCATAATAGAAATCAGACAAGATATTCCACTGGCAAGCAAGCAAATAATGATAGGTATAGGTTTTGTTTTCATATCTCTTTAACTGGTTTCCCTACTGATTTAATCAGGTAAACTCCGCTTTCACTGTATAATTCCACTGTACGACCATAATTCAGTCCACAATCTTCAGCAATCAATCTAATTCCAAGTTCCCTAAGCTTATTTTTAGAAGCCTCATAATTCTGATCACCAACATTGATCGCGGAAGAAGCATTACCAGAAATTGCAAACATCTTTGCGCCTCCGGCTATTTTTGCAACTATCCTGTTCTTTGAGGCTCCAGCTTTCAACATCATATCAAGTAACTGCTCTATTCCCGTATCAGCGAACTTTGCCTTGTTAGTATTGTTCCTAATTGCTGTACTATCCGGAAGCATGATATGCGCCAACCCTGAAACTTTTGTTGTTGGATCGTAGAGTGCTATACCAATGCAAGATCCCAAACCGATTGTAGTTAGAGCGTCTGGACAAGAGCAAATATTCAGATCAGCCATTCCGACTTTTATCATCTGACCCATAATCTATCTCCTGCTACTCTATTGGAACGCCAAGTGATGCTAATATTTTTTCGAATGATTCCTCGTCAGGCATAAGTATAAAATAGCCATCAATCTTATTGTCACCACCGATTTCTGTCTTAATCATAAGTGCTTTATCACTTATAAGTCCAAATTGAATAGCCGGAACACTTAATATTGCAGCAGCCATATCAACCGAAACATAGGGTACTGTAGGTGAAATGGTCAAATTAGTAAGTCCTGATAATGCTGATAGATATGATCCCGCAATTATATTTCCAATTTCCTTTAATGCAGAGAGATCCATTTCATCAAAATCATTATTATAATTTACATCTCTCATCATAAGAAGATTAACCATCTTATGCGCGGAGGCCATATCCATAAGAAACATCATGCTTCCATTGACATCTGTCTCAACACCAAGCATAATTCCCACAACAACCTGTTCTTCCGAACCAATTGCTCCGCCGATCTTTTCTACCGGCATAAGTTCGACATTCGGAACACTCATATCCATTTTCAGATTAAGCATGTTAGAAATTGCTGTAGTTGCATTACCTGCACCTATATTTCCAATTTCCTTAAGAACATCAAGGTACATATCATTTAGCTGATCTAAATTCGCCATTATATATGCTCCATTCTCTATTGTATCAAATTATTTTGAAGCTTCTGTGGCAATCTTATCAATATCAAACAGCGAAATAAGGCGTGCCTCATTTTTCCCAATTCCATTAATAAAATTACTTTTGCTATCTTTTGTATTAAAGTTTCTTTCTATTTCACTTTCTCCAAGCGAGAAAACCTCATTTACAGAATCTACTAAAATCCCGACGAATCCCTGATCCTGAAGCTTTAGTATAATAATTCTGGTTGCGTTTGTAATCACATCTTCCTGTAAACCCATCTTTTTTCTAATGCTCATGACAGGAACAACTTCACCACGCAGATTTATTACGCCTTTATAATGTGTGGGAGCCTTTGGAACTCTTGTGATTTTCTGCATACGAACGATATTATCTACAAACGAAATATCAAGGCCATAAAACTCGTCACCAAGTGTAACGACAATGTACTGCTTTTTAACTTCGGCAGTTGCATCAAGTTCTGCAGATTTGCTCATAATATCCCCCTTTACTTAGAATAACGAATTAACATCAATTATAAGAGCTACTTCACCGTCTCCGAGAATTGTAGCACCACTGATGTACTTATTATCTTCAATTACTTTGCCAAGTGACTTAATAACAATTTCCTGTTGTCCAATCAGATTATCGACAACGACACCCACTGAGCTATCACCCTTATTAACAACAACAACTGTAATATCCTCAGGCTTATCTTCCGTATCCTGGCAATCAAGAATCGTATCCATATGTACAAGGGGAATAACTGTTCCTCTTAAATAAATAACTTCCTTGGCCTGAACATATTTGATATCTGTAACAGGAATATATTCAATGTTCTGGATAGAAGCAAGTGCGATCGCATATTTTTCATCTCTAACTTCAACCATAAGAGCCTGAATAATTGCCAAAGTAAGAGGAAGTCTTACTGTAAATGTGGAGCCTACTCCCATTTCAGAATGAACCTCTACATCACCACCAAGAGATTCAACATTAGACTTAACAACATCAAGTCCTACGCCTCTTCCTGATATATCTGTAATCTTCTTGGCCATAGAGAAACTAGGCATAAATAAGAAGTTGGCGATCTCTTTTTTGGAGAGTTTTTTGCCTTCTTCTTCAGATACTATTCCTCTTTCAATTGCCTTACGGAGAACAGAATCTGTATCAATTCCAGCACCATCATCCTTGACCTTGATGATGACATTATTGCCTTCCTGATACGCTGTAAGCCAGATCTTACCAGTTTCAGGCTTGCCACTCATTTTTCTAGTTTTGGGATCTTCTATTCCATGATCTGCAGAGTTTCTTAGCAAATGCTGAAGAGGATCTCCGATCTGATCAACAACTGTTCTATCAAGCTCTGTCTCCTCACCTGACATAATAAGATCCATGGGCTTGTTAAGTTTTCTAGAAAGATCTCTGATCATTCTAGGGAACTTATTAACGACACTCTCAATAGGAACCATTCTGACCTTCATAACTGATTCATGAAGACCTGTTGTGATTCTCTCTAAATATTCTATCTGCTCTGTTAGATCTGCACCACCCTCAGCCTCTGAGCTGTTTGCTCTAGCGACAAGGGTATTTTTTGCTATAATAAGCTCGCTGACCTGATTCATAAGATCATCCAGCTTATCAATATCAACTCTTACTGTACGTGTAGCAACAGGTTTTCCCTTATTTGCTGCGGCTATAGCATTTTTAGAAGTCTTTGAAGCCTGTTCTTTACTGTTATCTATAGTTGAAAGAATCGTCTTTGTCTTCTCCACCTTTGGATTTTCCGACTTATCCGGAGCTTCCTGAACTGCTACATTTTCATGATACATATCAAGGTTAACAGGTCCAATTACTGCAGACTTAATCTCTGATACATTTTCTATAGCCGATTTAATATCATCCTGATCACAATCAGTCTGAAGGAGAAGGCTAAACTCAGTTTCGAATTTTTCATCCTCAACATCCTGAGCTGATGGTGAATAGGCAATTATTTCACCAAATTCCTCAACTGCCTTATATACCAAAAATGCTCTAGCTGCCTTCAAAAGACATTCCTTGCTTGTGTTTACTGTTATGCCAATAACATTAGCTCCACCCTCAAGTTCGTCAATCACCTTCATCTTGTCATCATCTGAAAGAGGAAGATGTGTGTATGCTACAGCATCATTTTGTTCATCAGAACTATTTGTTTCAGATGCGGTTTCAGCCACAGTTGTTTCAACTTCTGGTGTTTTTTCACTAACTATATCACTGCCTGTTTCCTTGGTAAGGAAATCATTTAGTTTCTTAATAGTAACTGCATTATCCTCAGAGCCCTCATCGGATGTTTCTTTTATTGTTGAAACATATCCCTCTATTGCATCAAGACAGTCAAAAAGAATATCAATAAGATCACTGTTGACCTTGACATTATCATTTCTAACTTCCTGAAAAACATTCTCCATGTCATGGGTCAAATGCTGCATCTTCTTGAAGCCCATGGTACCAGCCATTCCTTTTAATGAGTGAGCTGCTCTAAAAATTTCATTGATAGTGTCTGCATTCTCGGGTTCTTTCTCGAGAATCATGATGTTATCACTGAGGCTCTGAATGTGCTCGTTGGACTCATCAATAAAGACATCTAGATATTGGCTAACATCCATACTTATACCCCCAATTCCTTTCTTATTACATCTGCTACTTTTTCAATTGGCACCGATATATCAGATAGACCACTTTGGTCAACTGACTTCGGCATGCCATAAACTACACATGTTTCTTTACTCTGTGTAATGACTCTGATGGACTTATATTTTTTTAAGTACTTAAGTCCATCTGTACCATCACATCCCATTCCTGTTAGTACAACACAGATCAAATTATCAAAGCCTGTGTTTGCAAGTGACCTATACATAACATCTGCACATGGTCTCAGACTGTTAACAGGAGGATCATCAAACACTCTTGCATAACTTTTTCCAAGCTTGTCTACAACCTCGAGATGCCTTCCACCTGGAGCCATATAGACTACATTAGGTAAAAGTTCTTCTCCGTCTGAAACTTCCTTGACTTTGAGATTTGCCTCTGCATTGATTCTCTCACAAAGAGAAACTGTAAATCCTTTCGGCATATGTTGCACGATCACTACAGGAACGCCCAAATTACCAGGAAGCATAGGCAAAAAATTATGAAGAGCCTGTGGTCCTCCTGTAGAAGACGCAATAGCTACTATTCTTTTCTTGCCATTTCCCTGTAGCTGGGGTATGGGCTTATCCACAGGCAAAGAATATTTATCAATAGTAATATCTTTCTTTTTTTTCGTGGATTCATCCCTAGGTCTATCAATACTTTTCTGAGTAAAATCCATTGGTTTGCCGGTCGGTCCAAGTTCCTTAAAGAGATTGTCTACTGCTTCATTTAGTTCTCTAGTGAATTTGTCATGTCCTGGTCCAAAAATATGAAATGGTCTGGCCACAAATGCAAAATTGTCATTTTCCGGAATTGTAAGAGAAGCATCCTTGTCTTCTTGTGCTTCTGTTCCTATCAATACAATCTTGCAAGAGCTTCCCTTCTTACGTAAACGATTTAAAATCTCCATACCGTTTTTTTTAGGAAGGTACATATATATGATTAGCATATCTGGATTTATTTTTTCATATATATCTAGAGCCTCATCGCCATCCCTGCAAGTACTGATTTCATATTTTTCTGTACCTGAACTGATTATATCACACTCTTTCTTTCTCAAGAGTGCAGAGTCATCTGCAATCAGAATCTTTTTCATAGGCCTTGCTCTCTTCTCCGTCTACTTCTTTCAACTTCAAAAATATATCTGATAATTACTTCCTGGCTCGCTCCATCTGTATATTGAAATTGTATACGGTGTGAATATTTATTTGTATCCTCAATATGATCACTATGAATCGGTTTTCCTATAACTTCTATAATTCTGCTTCCACTTTTCATATACAATTCAAATCTAAATAATACATATGAAAAACCTTCGATATTAAGTGAAGTGGTATACTTCATACCGCCTCCGCTAATATCTATTATAGTTCCATTTCCGCTTAAAACGTTTTCTCCTCTTTCTTCCTTTAGCGCTATCTCCCGTTTTGCCTCATTTATCGTCGTAAAATTGCCTGCTTGATCAGATAAAACTGTAAATTCTATTGGTATCATACAATCTATTCTAAAGAATTCTCTTCTCTGATATTTACTGATTGATCCCAATACCTCAATTTCTGTGAGATAAAAATTTTCTTTTTTATATCGTCTCACTACCTGTCCATCTGCATGTAACAGTCCCTGAATTGTAGTAAAGATGAGATTATATTTTCCGCCATCCAGTAAAGGAATAATAATTGTTTCCTCTTGTGGTGTCATGATCTCTATATGATTATTATCCAAAATGCTGTATAGCGAACTCTTATATGAATGTTTGAAACCTCTACTATTACCGTCTGTATCTATTTGGGGTTCAATAATATCAAGTTTACATCCAGGAAGTATGTCATCAAGTTCCATAAGTCCACTCCTATTCCTGTGTTTTGGTTAAAAATTTAAAAAATCTGCTTATTCCCTTATCATTTGATTCATATTTCTCACCTATTAGGTCAGATGCAATTTCGTAAAAGCATCTCGATGACTTCGATGACGGACTCTCAAGAGAAACAATTTTCTGTTTTCTAACTGCCTTTTCTAAAGCACTATCCATCGGAACCATTCCAGCGTAGTCTAACTTACCACCCAAAAAGCGTCTGACAACTGAATCAATTTTTTTGAATACCTGATCAGCCTCCTGGTTAGATGTAACCTTATTGGCAATCAGTCTTATCCTTGAGTTACCTTCTACAAAATCCGGATTTCTTACCATGGCCTTTACCAATGAATATGAGTCAGTAAGAGAACTTGGTTCCGGCGTTGTTATCAATAGAACCTCAGGACTGGCTAAGACAAATCGTAAAACATTATCTGCAATTCCCGCGCCTGTATCCACTATCAGTATGTCACACATTTCACTTAAAAGCGATAAATTTTCGACCAATAAAGCAATCTGATCGTCTTTCAGATTATTGAGTGCAACTATTCCTGATCCTCCGGAAATAAAGCCGATATCCATTGGTCCTTTAGTCACAGCCTCACGAATATCCATTCCCTTATATATCACATCGGACAAATCATATTTTGGAATAGTACCAAACATAACTTCAACATTCGCAAGTCCAAAATCTCCATCAAAAATAATAACCCGTTTGCCCATTCTCCTAAACCAAACGGCAAGGTTAACTGCAACATTGGATTTGCCCACTCCGCCCTTACCACTTGTAATAGTGAATATCTGCGTAGGTTTTTTATGTCTCAGTTTTACTTCATTTCTAAGGTTTTCAGCCTGATCCATTACTTTCCTCCGAGCAGCTGTTTAACAATTTGCTGGATATTTATTACATTTAAATCATCCGGTACACCCTGACCATTGCAAACATACGACAAATCCGTTCCAGCATATAGCTTTGTGCTTAGAATGCTTCCATACACGTCTGTTTCATCAAGTTTAGTAAAAATAAGCGAAAAATCTGTAAATGTCTTATAAGTATCAACAATTTCCTTGAGATCTCTATATTTTGTTGTTGCGCTAAGTACAAGAAAGACTTCCTTATCATAGACAGGATCTACAGTGTTAAGAATATCCTCCATGTCCTTTCTCTGTACATTATTTTTATGTGAAAAACCTGCTGTATCTACAAGAATCAGATCTGTACCACCCATTTTAGCAATTGCTTCATTGATATCGTTCTTGGTAAGTACAATATCAAGAGGTATCTCTAAAATATTAGCATAGGTTCTCAGCTGATCCGTTGCTGCAATTCTATATGTGTCCGTAGTCAACAGACCCACTTCCTTGCCATAATTAAGCTTATACCTTGATGCAAGCTTGGCAATTGTAGTAGTCTTTCCAACGCCTGTCGGCCCGATCAAAAACACAAGCAATGGTTTAGTGCTTCCACACACAATAGTTTTTGGTTTCCCCATCATAAGGACCATCTTCTGATACACATTCGATAAAAGATAATCAAGATTATTTCCGGACTGAATTACTTTTTCCATGTCCTTTAATACTTGATTTACATATACTTCATCAACCTCATTTGATAAAAGGGAATTGTACAACATACTAACAAATTGCCTGTTTAATGCAGGCTTTTTGTTTTCTTGTTTCCGAGTATCATTATCCTTATCTGCTTTGTCATATAAAGGAATAAACGTTTTATCATTATTTTCGTTACCGCCAACAACAGCTCCGTCACTTATATGTGATATATTTTTTTTATCATTAAGAACTGTTTTTTCATTATCAAAATTCTCAGCTGACTGAGGACTATTCTTTTTGATCACTTCATTTACAGCCTGAAAAGCACTTTTCAGAGAATCTTCAGCCAAGAGATCCTTGTCTTTTTCTTCATTACGCACAGAATTTGGATTTGGCTTGACAGAATTAACCTGATTAATCATAGAAGCTTTTTGCGAAGAGCCCTGTTTTCTTGCTTCAATATGATTAACTACTCCCTTTTCTCCTGCTAAGGCATCAAAATGTCCACCCTCTCCAAGAGCTGTTGACAAATTTTTTCTAACAGGCACAGTGTCGTCTTCCAATGCTGCCGTTACTTCATATGTACTTTTTTTGAAAAAGCCTGTCAATCCACTCGGTCTGACCTCTTTTACATTCATTATCACAACAGACTGTCCAAGTTCATTCTTGGCATTCTGAATGGCTTCTTCTTTTGTATTTCCTGTAAATTTTTTAATTGTCATCTATAGTCACCATTCCTACCGAGCGTAGTTCTACATTCGGTTCAACCTCGTTAAAAGATACAACTACAAGATCATTAAAATAATCATGTGTAAGATTCTTAAAGTACATTCTGACTATCGGTGAACATACTACAATAGGGGTCTGTCCTTTTTCTTCGAACTTATGGATCTCCTGACCAAGAACATCCATGATCTTTCTGACCGTTTCCGGATCAATAGTGAGATATGCTCCCTGCTCTGTCTGTTTAACTGAACCCATGATTTCCTGCTCAAGCTTTGGATCAAGCGTAATAACGTCTGATGTCTCATTTGCAGGAAAATATTTTCCTGATATTGCTCTTTTTAATCCCTGTCTTACATATTCAGTAAGCACATCTGAGTCTCTTGTAGTAGCCGCATGATCTGCCAAGATCTCAAAAACAGATAGAAGATCTCTTATGGATATTCCCTCACTAAGAAGATTTTGAAGGACCTTCTGTACTTCTCCAAGCCCCATAAGTTTAGGAACCAACTCATCCACAAGCACAGGATTGGTCTTTTTAAGATTATCCACAAGATTCTGTATATCCTGCCTAGTAAGAAGTTCTGCAATATGTGTTCTTATGACCTCTGTTAAGTGAGTTGCAATGATCGAGGGTGGATCAACTACAGTATATCCAAGACTCTCCGCTCTCTCCCTCTGTCCCTCTGTGATCCAAATGGCAGGGAGATGAAATGAAGGTTCAAAAGTAGGTATACCCGTAATTTCTTCCTCGACATATCCCGGGTTCATAGCCATATAGTGATCAAACAATATCTCACCATCAGCAACCTGAATCCCCTTTATCTTAATAATATATTGATTAGGGTTAAGCTGAATATTATCTCTAAGCCTTATTATAGGAACTACAGTACCTAGCTCAAGCGCAATCTGTCGACGTATCATAACGACACGATCCAATAAATCCCCACCCTGATTCGCATCAGCAAGCGGGATTATTCCATATCCAAATTCAAGCTCTATTGGATCGACTTGAAGCAACGAAACCACATTTTCTGGTTTTCTAACCTCATCAGCATCCGTTTCTTCCTGTTCCACTGACTCTACTGTCTGAGCTTTTGTAAGGTTCTTCTCTATGTTGTAACCAGCCAATATAAATGAAACACCTAGGCCTACAAATATAATATGATTCAGCGGTGTAAATATTCCAAGGAATGTAAGAACTACACCTGTTATAAAAAGTACCCTTGAATTACCAAAAAGCTGTGAGACAAGTGTCACTCCAAAATCATTTTCATTAGATCCCTTTGTTACCAATATACCTGTTGATAATGAAATAAGAAGAGAAGGTATCTGCGATGTTAGTCCGTCACCTATGGTAAGGATACCATACTGCGAAATCGCATCTATGGCAGACATGCCGCCCCTCATTCCCATGATGGTACCACCAATAAGATTGATAAAAGTAATTATCAATCCGGCATTTGCATCTCCTTTTACATACTTTGTAGCACCATCCATATTACCAAAGAAGCTAGACTCATCCTGGAGCTTTTTTCTTCTTACCGCAGCCTCTGTATCGGTTATGGCTCCTGTATTAAGATCTGCATCTATAGCCATCTGTTTTCCTGGCATTGCATCAAGTGAGAATCTTGCGGAAACTTCTGCTACTCGTTCAGAACCTTTATTGATAACTATAAATTGGATCAAAATAAGTATTGCAAAGACTATGCCGCCGATAACAAGGTCACCGCCACCTACAAAGGTTCCAAATGTCTTAACAACATTACCAGGATTACCTGTCGTAAGAATAAGTCTTGTAGAACTTACATTAAGTGAAATTCTGAAAATAGTTGTAAAAAGAAGCATTGTAGGGAAAAAAGCCATATCCAGGACTTCCCTCATAACTATTGTATTTAGAAGAATTATAATAGAAATTCCAATATTAAAAGCAAGGAGAACATCCAATAGAAAGTACGGAATAGGAATGATGAAAAACATTATAGCTGAAAGAAGATACATTACTACGCCAATATCCATGCCATTGGTTTTAAGTCTACTCAGCATCTTACTCCTCCTTTCCAAGAATCAAACATCTAAACTAGTTATATTAATTGCAAAATCATACCTTGATTTTATAAAATTATTTAACAAATTGCGAATATTATAATATTACTTCTTCGTATTATAAACTAATGCAAGTATTTCTGCCACCGCTTCATACAGTTCCGGAGGAATGGCTTCGCCTATTTCAACTGTAGCAAAAAGTGCTCTAGCAAGAGGCTTATTCTCTGTAATCATTACATTATTTTCTCTAGCCTTATCCTTGATCTTTTGAGCAATATAGCCCTCACCCTTTGCCACTACAATAGGTGCCGGATTCTCATCTACATTATACTTAAGTACCACCGCTATATGCGTCGGATTGGTAATAACTACATCAGCCTCAGGAACGCTAGACATCATCCTACGCTGTGAGGCCTCCTGCATCTTTTGTTTCTGTCTCTGCTTGATCTGTGGATCACCCTCTGTATCTTTGTATTCGTCCTTAATCTCCTGTTTTGACATCTTCATGTCTTCAGAAAACTTTCGCTTTTGAAATATCAAATCCAAAAGGCCAACGGCAAAATATAAAATACTTATCTTTAATCCTGTATCAATTATGATACCACCTATGAGCGCTATTGCACCTGAGAGCTCGATATCATACAAGAGAAAAATTTCATTAGCCTTATCCTTAAGATTAAGATAAGCTACTAAAAAAATTACGACAACCTTAATTATGGATTTAAAAAGTTCAAATAATGACTGTTTTGAAAACATTCTTTTAAAACCACTTCCAGGATTGATCTTATTAAGATCAGGCTTAATAGGATCAGTACTTGACTGCCATCCAACCTGAATTATGTCTCCCAGAAAAGAAAGAATAAATCCCGCAATTAAAAAAGGCGCCATAATAAGTATAAGTTGAATAATCACATAAAAAGACAATGTAGTGACAGCCTGAACTGTAACTCCTCCCCTGTTAGCTGCGACAAAATCTGGAAGCTTGTCAGCATATATCCATGAGAACAAATTGATAAAACGACTTCCCATGGTTCCGGAATAGATTTTCAACGTCAAAAAAAGAGCAAGAAGTTCAAAAGAGCTTGTAAGTTCCCTGCTCTTAGCAACCTGCCCTTTCTTTCTGGCATCTTGCAGTTTCTTCGGCGTAGCAGCCTCGGTTCTCTCTCCACCGGGACCCTCTTTTGGTGCAAAGAACTGTAAGTTATATTGTATCATCAGTTCATTATCATACATCTACTCTAGCAACCTGACCATTGAAACTATCATATTACGCATCTCATCAAAAACCATATCTGCGACCTGCGGAAAAATAAATACTATCAAAAAAAGCACTGTAAATCCAAGCAGAATCTTAAGCTGAACACCTATTGAAAACATATTCATCTGAGGTGCGACCTTGGCAATAACTCCAAGGACAACATTCAACATCATAGTACATGCAAATACCGGAAGTATGATTCGAAAGGCTATTATAAAAAAATCTGCCATATAAGCCGTGATCAATTTAACCATTCCAGCAGCTTGAAAATTAGCGCCTCCAAGTTTAATAAGCTTGAAAGAATCCATAATAGCTCTAAATATATATCGATACATACCAGACACAATAAGCATCATACTTATAAAATAGTAATATAACTGTCCTGTCATTGTTACAAGACTCCCGGTAGACGGATCAAATTCCGTTGCCATAGAGAGTCCAATATCCATATCGATTATATCACCTGCAAAAATAACGATATATGTACATATATTAGCTGCAAATCCTATAAGTAGCCCCGTTATAGCTTCCTTAAGTACTAAAACTGAATATCCTGCAACCGTTGCGTAAGTATATGCCTCTACCGGATGCAGTGCCTGAAAAATAATCACCGCAGCAAAAAAGGAAATGCCTACCTTTACTCTTCTAGGAACATTTTTTGTAGAAAAAAATGGAGCAACAAAAACAAATGTAGATATCCTAACAAGAATAAGCAGGAAATATTCAAAATCGACCAATGAAAAGGTAATGTTTACTTCTCTCATAGCTTACTTAATATATATCGTAAAATCAGACCATAGCTTTGTCATGAAACCTGTAAGATTCGTCATTATAAGTGATCCAAATACAAGCAATGATAAAAAGATACTTAGAAGCTTAGGCACAAAAGTAAGTGTCTGTTCCTGAATCGATGTAACTGTCTGAAAAATACTTATAACAAGTCCAACAATCAGCGAAATCAAAAGCATAGGTGCAGAATTGATTATAATCTGGTATATAGCCGTACGCATTATATCCAGCATATCACCCTGTGACATACAAACACCTCCAAATCAAACACCTAGTAAAAAGTCCTTACTAAACTACCAATTACAAGATCCCACCCATCAGCAAGAACAAATAGCAGTATCTTAAACGGCAACGATATCGTAGTAGGCGGTAACATCATCATACCCATAGACATAAGCACCGACGCTACAACCATATCTATAACAATAAATGGAATATATATCAAGAAACCAATTATAAATGCAGTTCTCATTTCACTTATCATAAATGAAGGAGCCAGAACATAAAGCGGCACATCATCCAAATCCTTGTATGAAATATCCGCAATATCACAAAGCATCTTGAGATCCTTAGTCTGAGTCTGTCCATACATAAACTCACGAATAGGTTCCTGGCCTCTTTTTAATGCCTCTTCCTGCGTAATCTCACCCTTATCAAAGGGCTGAATAGCTTTATTGTTGATGCTCATCATCGTTGGCCACATTATAAAAATCGTCAAGAACAGAGCCAATCCTATCAATATCTGATTAGGTGGCGATGTCTGTGTTCCTATTGCTGCTCTAACGAAATGAAGCACCACAATAATCCTGACAAATGATGTCATCATCATCAAGATTGCAGGTGCCAAAGATAAAATTGTGAGAACCAAAAGAATTCTCACAGTTGAAGTAAGTGTGGCCGATTCACCATTAAGTGTCAGATTAAACACCCCGCCATTGCCTGTAACCTGATTACTGGAATTGGGAGCGCCCTTAGTAGAACCATAATTGGAAGACGTATCACCAGATGACGTTCCGGTAGCATATACACGTCCTGCTCCAATTCCTGTCAGTGAAAAGACAAGAACAAAAACGGCAAAAGCTATCGCTATACGACAGTACCATTTTTTTAATTTTAACATTTTAGTCCTTTTTATTAGGAAAGCTATCGCCGAACTTTTTCAAAATATATTGAAAGTTCGAATTAGAATTAACAGTATTATTTTCCTGCACAGGAAAAATCTCGTTCTCTTTCAACTCACCAAGAAGAACAAGTCCCTCTTTTCCAACGCCTACAATAATATATCTGCCGCTTCCCGCTCTTACAATCGAAATATACTTATTCGTAGAAATCTTGATGGTCTCAATAATCTCAAGATTTCTATTAACTGAATGAGCCTTTTGATAATTTGCGATCCATTTGGTTGAATAATACGTAAGTATCAAAACCGCCACAAATATGAAGAGCGTTATAATGAGCTGCAATAAACTTTCGCTCGTAGAGCTCAAAAATATCATTTTAGCCGATTACTTTCTTAACTGCCTCGAGAACACGTTCAGCCTGAAAAGGTTTAACAATAAAGTCCTTAGCGCCTGACTGAATAGCATCAATAACCATTGCCTGCTGGCCCATGGCTGAGCACATTATAATAGATGCATTGGGATCATTTGCACGGATTCCCTTAAGCGCCTGAATACCATCCATCTCAGGCATTGTGATGTCCATCAGAACAAGATCCGGCTTGCACTCAGTATAAACATCAATAGCTTTTTTGCCATTTTCAGCCTCTCCAACAATGTTGTAGCCATTTTTTGTAAGGATATCTTTAATCATCATTCTCATAAATGCTGCGTCATCGACAATCATAATATTCTTTGCCATTGTCTTTTTCTCCTATCAATCATTCAATATTTCAGTTATACGAATACCGAAAGACTCTTCAATTACAACTACTTCGCCTCTTGCAACATACTTGCCATTAACCAATACATCAATAGGTTCACCAGCGATCTTGTTTAATTCTATTATAGTACCGGGGGTAAAATCAAGTATCTCCTGAATAGATTTATGAGTTCTTCCCAATTCTACCGTAACTTCTAGCGGTACATCCTTAATAAGATCTATGTTTTCCTGCAGCGGTATCATCGGGTTGCCACTCGTAAATGATGTAAACTGTGCGGGTTGAACATCCACAGGCGGAACCTGCATCATTGGTTGCTGTGTCATTTGTTGTTGCATCATTGGCTGTTGCATCATCTGCTGCTGCATCATCTGTGGCTGTGTCTGCATCTGTTGCGATGGAGCCTGTTGCAGCTGCTGTTGATTTTGAGTTTCCAAAGACCCTATCTGCATTTCGCTCTGTGGGACTTGCCCTACCGAGCTCGGTGCATCAGCATCACTTGCAGAAGCATCTGAATCTGCTTCCATATTGTTCAGCACATCATTACACATCTCATGTACTAAGCTGACAGGATACAACTGCATCATCTTGCTGTCAACCAAATCACCGATTTGTAAATGAAATTCTATTTTTACAAAAATGCCTGATAGGAAGTCATCTATTACTCCGCCTTCTTTGGCATTGGCAAGGTCAATAAGATTAGATGTGGGCGGGCTTATATCTATCACCTTATTCAGCATCGAAGAAAGCGAGGTTGCTGATGATCCCATCATCTGGTTCATAGCTTCGCTGATTGCCGAAAGATGAATCTCTCCCAGCTCACCAGTAACATTTGTCCCGTCTCCACCCATCATTAGGTCTGTTATGACCTTAACATCTTGTTCCTTTAAAACTAGTTCATTACTTCCGTTTAATCCCTTAGTAAATATTATTTTAACAAGAACACAAGGTTTATCATATTCATCAATTATTTGCTGCCAAGTTGCCGATGAAACTACCGGCGTAGAAATCTCTACCTTTTTATTAACCAGTGAAAAAAGTGCTGTGGCCGCTGTACCCATGCATATATTTGCGACCTCACCTATAGTATCAGATTCCTGCGTAGAAAGATGATCCGTGGAAGTCTCTGAAGAATCTCCTCCGCCGGAGGAAGCTCCTCCGTTAAGAAGGGCATCAATCTCTTCTTGTGATAAAGATCCGTCACTCATTCTCTTCTTTTTCCTCTCTTATCACCTTAGTTACCCTAACCGCATACTGTTTACCATGTGTTCCCGGTAAAGCTTCGAACTTCTTAATATCTCCAACATAGACCTGCAATTCATCATCAACCTTGGTATCAAGCTTAATTATATCTCCTCTTCTTAATGTTGAGAAGTCATTGATCGATACAATCGAATTACCTAGCACTACATGTACCGGTATAGCTGATTGATTAATTAATCGTTCTACAGTAGCACTATAGCTTGTGTCATTCTTATCCTGAAGGTTTGAATACCAGAACTTGGTATTTAGATTATCCATAATCGGTTCTAGTGTAATATATGGCAAGCATATATTCATAAGGCCTTCAACATCACCTATTTTAACATTAACCGTAATTACTGCCGTCATTTCAGACGGTGAAATTATCTGAGCAAACTGAGAATTTGTTTCTATCCTATCCAGTCTTGGATTAACATCTATAACATTGCTCCAAGGTTCTCTCAGGAGGTTAACGCAGATATTCATTATTCTTTCAATCAAAAGAAGTTCTATTTCTGAAAATTCTCTCAACTTTTCAATAGGTTCTCCGGCTCCGCCTAGTAATCTGTCTACTATAGCGTACCCCAGTTTTGATGCCATTTCAATAATGATATTTCCCTTTAGCGGAGAAAAATCAACAATTCCCAAGATTACGGGATTAGAAAGTGCATTGGCGAACTCCATATATGAAATAGCCTCGGCATTCATAACCTCGACTGATATATTTTTTCTTAAATAAATCGGGAGATTCGTGGAAAGCAGTCTTCCATAATGTTCAAAAACCATCTCTAATGTTCTGAGATGCTCTTTTGAAAACTTGGAAGGTCGGGCAAAGTCATATTGCTTCACCTGATTTTCACTGCTCTTTTTCATCTCCTCTACATCAACTTCACCACTGTTCAGCTGTTGTAGGAGACTATCTATCTCGCTCTGTGAAAGTACATCACTCACGGCCCAATCTCACCACCTTTCCAGCTTATGTTTCTTACTGTGCTGACATCGCTGCTGTCCAACCAACTGCAGTAATCAGATCTCCGCCAAAGGACTTAGCTAGTTGATCCTTAACTTCATTCTTAGCTTCTTCTGCCTTTGACTGTAGCTCATCAAATGTATAATTTGCAACTACCTTACTGACTGTATCTGTGATTATACCATTATATTCCTTCATTTTATCTCCGCCATACGTCGCATAGTTTTCACTTTTTTTATTGATGGTGATCGTAATCTTACTGATGGAGGCAAAATATGATTTTCCATCGCTACCACTTTTCAGATTTACTGTAATTGCATCTGTAATTGTATATGGTTCCTTATCTGCGAGACCTGTATCTCCATTGGCATTAGTAGCCTCTCCCGATGTAAGATCAAGGTCGATGGCTCCTGCTACCTTTGTAATAAGATCATTAGCCTTTTTGGTTTCTGGAAGAATCGTAAATGTAAGAAGTGCCGTAAGTACAAGATTAATAAGAACCAAAAGTAACGTTATTATTGTAATCAAACTCTTTTTCATCTAAATTAGAGTCCCCTTTCAGATTGAAACATTTATGTCAATTTGCCTTGGTTATATTATTCGTATTATCTGTACCTTCGCTCTGACCTGATATTTCAGAACTCAAAGTATTGTATATCTTAATTGTTACTCTTCGGTTAAGTGATCTGCCATCAGCCGTATCATTGGAAGCAATTGGATCATATTCTCCTCGTCCCGTTGACACAATGTTACCCGGATTAATTGTCGTCTTGCTTCTAATATAATTGGCAACATATAGTGCTCTATACATTGATAACACATCATTACTCTCATACTTAGGACTATGTATTGGAACTGAGTCTGTATGACCCTCTACTTCTATTAGATTATTTCCATATGACCCTATAATATTAGCCACTTTGTTAAGAAGCGGTTCAGCATCAGAAACGATTTCAGCCTTTCCTGTATTAAATAAAATAGATCCATTAAGGGTTATCGTAACATACTGGCCATTAAAATCGAGCTGAACCATATCCTGAATACCAGAAGCTTTAGTTGCATTTTCGATATCCTCTGCCATCTTCTCGCTCTCAGATATGCCTTTTTCTTCATATTGATTTTTCAGTTCTTCATTAGAAAGCTTTTCTGAATTATCGGTTTGATCCTTACTTCCCGTATTCTCACCTTCATTATTCTCAGATCCGGAAGATCCATCTGAAATACCCTTTGACTGCCCTGTATCTCCGACATTCTCTTTATCTGAATCCGCATTGTTACCGGAATTTTTTTCATCACCTTTTTTTCCAGTCGATTGATTCATATATGCATCAAACTGTTGAAGTGCACTCACACCTGAGGATATAAGACTTCCATCAGTATTACTAACGGAAGTACCTCCAGCTGGAAGTATACTGAACTGGCTCGAAAGAGATTGAACAACAACTTCGTACTTTTTGGTATCAACAGATGACATTGAGAAAAGTAACACGAAGAAACATAAAAGCAAATTCATTAGATCCGAAAATGTACTTTGCCAAAGTGGAAAGCTTTTGGGATCCTCAGGTTTCTTCTTCATTAATTCTCACCTCCGCCACCTTCAGACGAGCCAACTCCTTCGCGCTTAGCAGGGGACAAGAATGTCTTTAACTTTTCTTCTATTATTCTTGGATTTTCACCCGCCTGAATAGAAAGGATACCCTCAACAATAACCTCTTTAAGTGCTATTTCATGTGAGTTATTATCCTTAAGCTTTTCGGCAGTAGGCCCCGCTATCCAGTTTGCAAGAAGAGAACCATAAAGAGTAGTGATCAATGCAACCGACATATTTGGTCCTATTGATGAAGCATCAGACAAGTCTTTAAGCATGTTTATAAGACCAATAAGCGTACCTATCATTCCCCATGCAGGGCCCATGTCTTTCATTGTTTCTTGAACTGTCCATACTTTTTTATGCCGCTCCTCTATTGCTCCGAGTTCCGTTTCGAGAATTCCTCTTACTAGATTTGGGTCAGTACCATCAACGACAAGCATTATGCCTTTTCTTAGAAATGGATCTTCAATATCATGTGTTGCCTCGTCTAAGGCAAGAAGACCTTCCTTACGAGCTACATTGGATAATTTGATTATGGTGTTTATAACCTCAGCTGGATCCTGTTTGGAAGGTTCCTTGAGTATAAGTGTCAATCCCTTAAACCCGTTTATGAATTCATCCAATTTAAAACATGTCAAAACGCACGCAAAAGAACCACCGAATGTTATTATTATGGAAGGAACATCAATATAAGCAGCAATAGTTGCGCCAGACGACAATATTCCATATACCACCATGACGCCGCATAGAATAATTCCGGCCAAACTTGCTATATCCAAGGTATACTCCTTCCTATTCAAGTAAAATATTTATTAAAGCAAAAAGTAATTTTTAAATTTTAACCAATAAGTGCACTTATGGATTATCGCTAATTTCACTTTTTAATCTTACTAGATTATGTACTTTTTGTCTACTTTTATTTTCTACATTTAGTATGAAGCAAACAAACCACATACAAGAAAATTGAATTTCTTGTATGTGGTCATAGCTAGTCTAACTATTCAGTCAGCTCTTATATATCTACATCATTTATCGTTTCAGATTTACTAATTCTTCAAGAAGTGTATCTGAGGTTGTAATAATTCTTGAATTTGCTTGAAAACCTCTCTGTGTTGTTATCATATCCGTAAACTGTCTTGCCAGATCTACGTTTGACATTTCTAGCTGGCCAGTTGTCATCTTGCCACCATCTGCAGTTATCTCTACACCGATTCCGTTAAATTCTCCTGAGTTTAGTGTTGTTGAATAGCAGTTATTTCCTACGCTCTCAAGACCTGATGGATTGGCAAACTGTGCAACAGCTATTTGTCCCAAAAGAACTGTATTACCATTATCGTACGAGCCAAAGATCTTACCATCCTGAGCAATAGAAAGTCCTGTCATAGCTCCAAGTTTTTTTCCTGTTCCAAGAGTCTTTGTTACATCGCCCTTTAGAATACCCATTGTTGAGGCAGCCCCATTGTCTGCTGTCTTTACTTGGGAAAAATCAATGTTTACGTTTCTAAAATTAACGCCAAGTGGAGAAAGATTAAGATCAACAGATTTCTGTCCCGTTTCGCCTACATATGAAAACGAGCCATCTGAAGGATCAAACTTAACTGTATAGTCTGTGGTATCTTTTACAACTACCAGTTTATTACCTACGAACTGTAAAGGAGCTGTTATATTGGCTCCATCAACTTTAAGTGTAGTATTTGTTATTGTTTTCGCTTTATCGGAAATAGCTGTATCAGATACACCATATATCTCTCCAAGAGAGAAAAATTTTGTATCTCCCGAACCATCTGTTGCCGTAAAAACATATCCTAAACTACCATGTGTCGCATCTGTCTCAGGTTTTCCATCCTTATCAACCAAAGTACCTGGCGCAGTCATATCAAGTTTAAAGTATTTAGATGTACCCGCGCTATTTGTAGATTTGGTCCATAGAGCATTTGTAGCTGTAGATGTCCCACCTGTACTTGTTGCTGCAGGATCTGTACTTGTAAACTTGCTAGTAGGTGAATAAGATGATACTCTCTGCGTCTTATTACCAAAAAGTGAGCTCCAATCGTTACTAGTGTCAAGCGTTGTTGTATTATTTCCAGCAGCATCCTTAATATAATCCTTATCGTCTATTGTAATACCTGCCTGATTATTTGATTTTGTAAGAATAGTTTTACCGTTAGCATCAGTAATATCCGAAAGTGAAATCGAGTATTCACCTTCATCTGCATCAGTTTTATGAAGCGAGAATTTTGCATTATATGAATATCCAAGGTCATCATAGAAGTTCAGGCTCATAATATATCCATTTTCACTATCCACTGCTGGAGTATTCTTATCAAGAATTCCACTTACTGTACCCTTGGTTGTAGCTTCCGGTTGTGATGTTCTGTTATCTTCAGACATTACGCGAAGAGGACCTACTGTATTCTGCTGAATGGTCATACTCTGTTTATTAACGCCCCAGCCCTGAACCATAAAACCTGTTGTTGTCATGGCAAGGTTACCTGCCTCATCAATATAAAACGATCCAGCACGAGTAAACATATTCTGGCTTCCATTATTAACAATGAAAAAATTTGTATTCTGTGCATCAGTGAGTTTAATATCTGTTGCATCTCCAGTGCTTTCTGCTGCACCGCCTGATGCTATAGATATCTTTGTTGCTCCTGTAGTAACGCCCAAACCGATCTGATTGGCATTTTTTCCACCAAGATTCGCTGTGGGTCCACTAGCTCCAGAAGTAGTCTGATACATAATATCCTGGAATGTTGTGGATGAAGATTTAAACGCCAACGTGTTAACATTGGCAATATTATTACCGATTACATCCATCCTAGTCTGGTGTGTACGAAGTCCCGCTACACCAGAGTAAAGTGCTCTCATCATAGGACACGACCTCCAATTCGTCGTGCTGTGAAAGGATTACCGCTTCTGTCATTCGGCGGTAAAAATAAGCCCCCATTAAGGTCCGGCTCTAAGCTATCACAGCTCCATCAATATTTGTAAAAACATTATTGTCCGTAGTATTCTTTTCATCCATGGCGGTAACTACGGTCTGCGTAGGTACATTAACAATAAATGCCAGTGAATCTACCAGCACAAGTGAATCATTAATTCCCTTTGCATCTGCCTGTTTGACCCCATTAGAAAGTCTCTCACTCTGCTCAGGAGATAGTTCTATCTGCCGTTCAATCAAGCGTGTAGCCGCATGCTTTGAAAAATGTACATCAGAGGAATTCCCGATTTTCTCTTCAACTTTTCCCGAAAGCACTTCCGAAAATGGAGTAACTTTATCGGAATAAGGCGAAAGCACTTTGCTATTATTGGGCAGATATTTGTTCTGAACCTGTTCTATTGAAGTAAAGTTGTTTCCAATTTTATTCATTTCAGTTTCTCCTTTCCGTAAAATTAATCCTTCATTAATTATTATCGGTTATTTTGAATTTTTCTTTAGTTCTTCTAACCGTTTTGTTACAGAAGTAATTTTTTCTGCATCTTTAGCTGATACAAACTGTTTAGCATACGTTGATAGCGAATCATATAGTGTTTTAGCTGCAGTAAAGCTATCTTCGTCCTGTAATGTAAAGTTATCAGCTGAAGGTACTTTGGAAAGAAGTGTTGAAAGTGAAGATGCAGCCAATTTAGCTTCATAATAGCTTGCATCTTTTACTCCGGTAATATTATCTGCTTTGTATTCCTTATCATTTACACCTATATAAATGCCATCATCCTTCTTAGTATAATAATCAACTATTCCTGTAACATCCCCATTATCTGTTCCGATCGTTACATACTTTCCAACAAGATTAGCTGTTGATATCCCGTTAACGCTGCTAGAAACACTCTGTGTAGCTTCAACCTGAGAAAATGTTGCCATTTCCGATACATACTGAGAATTTTGTGTGGGTGACATAGGGTCCTGATACTGCATCTCAGCTGCTAGAAGTTTCAAAAACATATTCTTGTCATAGCTAGTTCCATTTACTGCTTTTGCTGATGCTGCCTCTTTTCCAGTACCTGTACTTTGTGCACGCTTTGCAGCATTTGTAGAATCAGATATCTGGCCATTTGTAACATTAGCTTGTATAGAAGACATGATTATTCTCCTTTCCATACTTGATAAAAATTTTACGCTGTGTAATCAACTGTGTTGCCTTGCTCTTTCATGATCTGAGCCGTAAGTAATTCTTCTTCTGTCATCAGACCTCTTAGACCATCTAGACTATTCAAGTTAATTCTTCTGGTTGTAGATCTGTTGTCAGCACTACTGTCTGTTTCATTGCCTTCTCCTCTTCTATCCTGAGAAAACATATCAAAGCCTGCACCGTTCTTTTCCTGATTTTCTTTAAACTGATGAGCTCCAACTGAGATTTCAACTGCATCTATCTTGAATCCTTTCTCATCAAAGTTCTTCTGAAGTATCTGCATTTGATTTTCAAGAGCAGTCTTAACGCTCTCATTTTCAGTAAAGATCTTTGCCCTTAGTGCTCCGTCCTTGGATGAAACTTCCATAAATATCCTGCCAAGTTCATGAGGGTTAAGTACCATTTCCATAGTGTGTTCTGTATCTGTAAGCGTAACCTTAGCATTTTGAACAATCTGATTAATTATGTTTTCAGTATTAGTACCCTTGTAGTTCGAAGTAGAAAAGCTCGTTGCTGTTGTAGCCTGCTGATATACACTCTGGAATGTAACTGATGAATTATTAACATTTACTCCTACTTCAGGAGCCAATGCTGTCTCCGACGATTTTGCCGTTTCGGGTGACTTGGTAAATTTCGAAGAATCATTGTTGGATCCATCATCGTTCTGACTAGATTCTAAATTGCCTGTGTTTTCACCAGTGATAACCCCTGGCAATGTATCATCACTTTTTCCATCAGATGTTGCATCAGTATCGTTTTCTGTTCCAGGTGTTCTGAGATCAACAACCTGAACCTTTGATCCAGCCCCATCGTTTTGGTTCCCATTAGCATTTGATCCTGTGCTTAAGTTGTTTCCTGCATTCTCAGAACTTGTAAGATCAGCATTACTTTTGCTCTGCGTACCATATGTTATTGCCTTGTTTTCATCTGATGGCACCGTCATTCCATCTGTAGTTTCAGAAACTGACTGAATCGACGACTGATCTGCGGCTTTGTCACCACCAGACTGCATAGCAATATCTTTTGATGATGCGCCATTCAGATTATTTAGATTCGCATCGGAAAATATTCCTTTAATATCACTCATAAGTTCTTTAACGCCATTTGCCAAAAGCAGATTTTGAGTGTTTCCATTTCCAACCAGATAAGTTGCAAGGCTGAGAAGGTTAGACGGATCTTGAAGATCCTCATATTTAAGTCCTAACTTTTCCATTGCACTTTCCAGTTGTTCATCGGATACTCCTAACCTCTTCTCAATCACATCTTTAGTATCATTTGTGGTTTTGTCGGAAAGCTTTGATGTGCTGTTGTCAATCGAATTATATGACGCATTGTCAGAAACAGTTGAAAAAGATTTTTCATCATATGTACCTGTTTTAACTGGTGTCTTATCTGTATTAGCTACTGTTTTGTTCTTATTAACTGAAGGTGAACTCTTTTTTGAATCTGCAGACTTGTCTGTTAGATTTATAGATACTTTTGAATTCGTCGTTAATGAATAGGTAGATATTACAGATTTGAGGGAGCTTATCCCATTAGAAGAGTTTACGCTCTTCACGCTGCTCTGATTTAAATCCTGTACAATATTTTTAAATTCACTTTGAAAAGACAAAGCATAGGGATTGTCTTTTTTATCTGTGTTTTTGTTATGATCTGATTTGTTCAGATTCTGTACAGGAAGTTTAACAATATTGGCACTGGTCATGCCCCATATCTCCTTTCTGTCTGGATATCAGATCCTTATGGCTCCATGAGTTTAGTAACCTGAGCAGCGGTTGTCTGCGTCATTTGGCCTAAGATCTTACCTCTTGATTCGCTATCCATAGCATTAAGGATTTTAGCTACGAGCGGCAGATTATCTGTCATTGTATCAAAAATAGATGCTGCCTGAGCAGGTTTCATAGCTGAATATGTCTTAACATAGTCATCTAATTGTGACTTATTCTGCTGTTGCTCTATAACTTCCTTGTATATAGCCTGAGCATTGTCGGGGTCAATACTCTCATAGTACTCCTTATACTTACTTATATCGGGTGCATTTGAAGAAAAAACAACCTCTTCGTCAAATTTTTTCTTCAAAGTTTCAAAATTTGCTTCATTATTCTTATAAGTTTTTAATTCTTCCACCTGTGATTGCAGATCCGCTATGGTCGCCTGATCGGCTTTCACCTGATCATTAGATTTCTTTAATTCCTTTTCAAGTTCCTTGATACGATTTACAGCATCAGAAAGGTTAGTATAGTTATAGCTTTCATTTCCTGTTTTCTTTGTATCACTATAGTTTGTACTGTTAGGTAGTATTCTATTGATCACTGGTACATCCTTTAAAACTGGATATAAGACTGTAGATCCAAATCCGCCAACATCCATTTTAATCAATAATCCAAAGATAACGAGCCATACAGCAATTATCAGGATTACTGCAATTGCAACTGTCAGTCCGCCTCCTACTGTTTCTTCCTCTTCATTGTCGTCCGTAGGTGTCTCTCCCTCTTTTCCGACTTTTTTAGCTTCAAGCTTTTGCTTTTTCTTCAGCTCTTTTTGTTCTTTTCTGGAGAGTTTATCTTTTTTTTCGTTGTCAGCCATTAGTCTAACTCCTCGCCGTTGTTATGGTAGGTATAAGCCACCAGTTCATCGGTTTCCTTGCCTTCTTTGTATATAATATCAGCTTTGAATTTTTCAAAAGCTCTTTCCTTTAATTTTTCGTAAGTTTTTCTTTCCTGCATTGCTATATCAAGCTTAACTCGCTCCGATTCAAGTCGCCTCTGAGCTGCATCTACCTTCCTGATTTGGTCCTTTATCATATTTCCTACTTGATCGATAGCACTTTTCAGAAAATGTATCTCTTTAATATCCAAACTACCAGTTTGTTTTTCCTTGAGCTGGTCTGTATATCCCTTACGTCTGATGAAAAGTTGAGCCAGTTTATCCTGCTCATCCATAAGTGCAGAATTAGCTCTCGCATATTCTATTTTTTGCTGAGCTTCAAGCTTTTCCTTGATATTAAGGATATTCTGCATTTTAAAATTAAATGCCGGCATCTAATTGTACCTCTTAAGTTTCTTCCTCCGGAAACATAACGCATAATTCATTTACAATATCTTCATATTGAAACTTCTCATCTGTTCCCTGTCGTAAAAATTTATTAACTTCATCGATTTTGGAAATGGCAAAATCAATGTTTTTATTAGAGCCCCTTTTATATGCTCCGATATTAATAAGGTCCTCTGCCTCCTGATACGTAGCCATAACATTTTTTAGCTTTCCCGCAGCCTTTTTATGATTCGAATCGGCAACGGCACTCATAACTCTTGAAATGGACTGTAAAACGTCGATAGCAGGATAATGATTAAGCTGTGCTAACCTTCTATTAAGCATAATATGACCATCTAGAATAGATCTGGCTGTATCAGATATAGGTTCATTAAAATCATCGCCATCTACCAAAACTGTATACAATCCTGTAATACTTCCTGATCGAGCATTACCAGCTCGTTCTAGTAACTTTGGCATCTCTGAATATACACTAGGAGGATAACCCCTTGTAACAGGAGGTTCTCCTGATGCAAGTCCAATCTCTCTTTGGGCCATGGAAAAACGTGTAAGCGAATCCATCATAAGAAGTACATCCTTGCCCTGGTCTCTAAAATATTCAGCAATAGCCGTAGCCGTTTTTGCAGCTTTATTTCGAATAAGGGCTGGTTTATCTGAAGTCGCAACTACCACAATAGAGTGTCTCATTCCTTCTTCGCCCATATCATTTTCAACGAACTCCCGTACTTCACGTCCTCGCTCGCCAATAAGAGCAATTACATTGATATCTGCTCTTGTATTTCTGGCAAACATACCCATAAGTGTACTTTTTCCAACACCAGAACCTGCAAATATTCCTATTCTCTGACCCTTACCAACGGTTATAAGGCCATCTACTGCCTTGACTCCCAGTGAAAGTGGTTCCTTTATGATTACTCTTTCCATTGGATCGGGAGGCTCAGCCTCTACCGGATATGATGCCTTGAGATCAAGTGATTCATCTTCTCTTAAGTCCGTAGGTCTGCCAAGGCCATCCACTGTATGCCCCAGCAAATCATCTCCAACAGATATGCTTAGAGGCTTTCCTGTATTTTGAACTACGCATCCAACACCAACCCCTGTCATATTCTCAAAGGGCATAAGTAGTAGCAAATTGTCTCTGAATCCAACTACTTCAGCCATGATCTTTCTGTCACCATCGGATGTACTTATTTCGCACAAGTCATTCAAACGTGCTTCCGGACCAATAGACTCTATAGTAAGTCCAACGACTTTTGACACTTTTCCAAGGCTGTTAAAATATGTTCTATTGTATAAGACCTTATATTTTTCAGTATCTATGGCCAAATCCCACCTCGGTTTCAAAACAATATTTAAGATGCAATTGATCTAATATCACGTATCAGATTATCCAATTCAGTATCCAGCGAACAATCTATTACTCCATCATCTGTTTCGATCATACATTTGTCCTGATCCATAAGTGAATCTTGCGTAACCGAAAGACTAATGCCATCCTGTATCGATTCCTTTAGTTCATTTATTTTTTCTAACACAGCATCATAATTTTCTGTTCCGACTCTTATCAGAATATCCTTGCTTCCATCTGTATGACTAAGTGCCTCATTAATAAGATTAAGCATAATATCTGATTTGCCTGAGAACTGACACTTGAATACATTTTCGACTACTTCCACCACCACATTCAGGATATCCCTTTCCATGGTGTTTCTCTCTTCATTTATTTTTTTAAGCTCTGCATGGAGTTCTTCCTCCATTAATGTTCTCTTAACGTTAATTTCATTCTGCGCCTGAATAAGACCAGCTTGATAACCTTCATTTCGTCCATTTTCCTGTGCATTAGAAAAAGCAGCCTCAGCTTCGCTTTTCGACTCTTCCAATATCCTTTCGGCCTCACTTCTGGCATTGTTAATAATGTCATCCGCTTTTTCCTTAGCTTCTTCCTCCATCTGTTTCAGTTGTTCTTCTGAAACAAAATCGGCGGGGACATTTTCCTCTCCGCCGAAATTTTCCAATCCAGATTCATCAAAGCTGAAAACCTGATTGCCTTCTTCATCAAAAACAGGATTGCCTTCCTCATCGAGCACAGGCTGTTTTTCCATCCTCAGCTTGGCGCGAAGAGCTTTTTCCTGCTGTTGCTTAAGAGCATTCAGTTTTTTCTCCACGAGACTGTTATGGTCTATTTCTCTAGGATTATCCTGATTCTCTCTAATCTGCATATTAAAAATTATATTAGACAACCAGATCGTCACCTCCGCCTCTTGAAATTATAATTTCACCGGAATCTTCAAGCTTTCTAATGATTCCAACGATCTGCTGCTGAGCCTCTTCAACGTCTTTCATACGAACAGGTCCCATATAGTCCATATCTTCCTTAATCATGGCAGCCATACGAGTCGACATGTTCTTAAATACAACATTCTGAACTTCTTCGTTAGTACTCTTAAGTGCAACACCAAGCGTATTGTTCTCTACATCTCTCAAAACTCTCTGGATAGATCTGTCGTCCAGTAGAAGAATGTCCTCGAATACAAACATCTTCTTTCTGATGTCCTCTGCCAACTCTGGTTCATCGATTTCAAGAGATTCCATGATTCTCTTTTCTGTACGTCTGTCTACAGAATTTAAGATTGCGACAATAGAGTCTACACCACCTGCACTTGTGTAATCCTGATTAAGAAGAGAAGAAAGCTTTCTTTCCAAGACTCTCTCTACTTCTTTGATCACATCCGGAGATGTTCTATCCATGAGTGCTATTCTTTTTGCCACGTCTGCCTGCATTTCAGGGCTAAGTGCACCAAGTATCTGTGCAGACTGTGATGGTGTCAAATATGATAATATCATCGCAATGGTCTGCGGATGCTCATCCTGTATAAAGTTCAACACCTGAGCAGGTTCTGTTTTTCTTATGAATTCAAAAGGTCTAACCTGTAATGATGCAGTAAGTTTTGAAATAACGTCTTGTGCTTTATCGTTACCAAGCGCTTTTTCAAGCAACTCTTTTGCATAACCGATACCGCCTTCAGCTATATACTGCTGTGCCAGACATACTTGATAAAATTCACTTATAACGCCTTCTTTTACCTCCGGTGAAACGGATCTGGTATTTGCAATCTCGAGAGTCAGCTCTTCTATCTCTTCTTCCTTGAGATGTTTAAATATCTCAGCAGACTTCTCAGGACCGAGAGTTATAAGTAATATGGCTGCTTTCTGTACTCCATTCAGCTCTTCATTTGCCATCCGTGTTTAACCCCAGTCTTCATTTAGCCAATTCCGAAGAAGGTTTGCAACCGCCTCCGGATTCTCATCAACAAACTTCTCTATTAATAGCCTAGCCTCTGACTTCACATTAAATCCAATATCCTCAAGGTTCTCTTCAGCCCTTGTATTCTGATTTGCCAGAAGATCTTCAACTGATACTTCTTCTTCAACTTCCTCTTCCTTTTCACTTCTAAGGGATCTAAATACTACAAATCCAAGTAATGCAAATACTAGAAGAGCAATTATTATCTGAAGATAATCCGTTATTGTCCTGCCGCCCTTAGACTCCACAAACATGGGAACCTGGTAAGCTAAAATTGAAATATTGTTTGTAGATATTCCCGTTGCTTTTGCGACAGCATTTTTAATGTCTTTATTGACCTTAATCTGCTTAGTAGCACTATTCTTAGCTCTAAATTTGTCAAATGTAGTTCCCTTCAGCTGGCCATTCTTGGTCATCTGATCTTCATCATATTTAACAATTGTAGTAGCTGTAACAGCTATTGATGAAGTGGCAACATCAACCTTACCAACTTCCCCATCAGTTTTTGTAATAAGCTCATTAGGGAGATAATCATCGTTAACAGAGCTTGACTCTGAATGGGTATTCCCGTTATCCGGTGTTACGTAGGTAGTATCATCCTTATTTGATCCGGTACCCGGCTCGCCTCCTGTACCACCATCCGATGAGGAACTGTTCTCAGAATGCGAATCCAAATATCCCTGTTCCTTACCATCGGCAACGTAATATTTATAATCAGTTTTCTGCTCTTTTGAAAAGTCTACAGAAAGATTAACAGCTACATTTACATTATCATATATTGGAGAAATATCCTCATTGCCACTGGCCAAAATTGCCTTGACCTTATTAGACCATTTTTTCTCAGCCTCAGCCTTGTATTCCTGATTTGATGTTGCTGTAGAGATATCGGAATTTTCTTCCATACCTGAAAACAGAACAACACCATCATTATCCGTAACATTAATATTATCAAATGACTTCTTATTCAAGTTTGCCTTAAGCATGTTGGCTATGCCCTTAGCTATCTGTTTCTTATCATAGTCACCTTCCATGAAAGTAACCATAACTCCTGCCGAAGCTTCTTCCTTGCTGGCAATTATAGTTCCGTCATCATTAGGGACATTAACATTGACAGAAACAGCAGAAACTCCCTTCATCTTTAGAAAGTCCTGTTCAAATTCGCTTTCAAGATAAGCTCTGTATTTCTTGCTCTTGTCTGCCTCAGTAGTGGCAAGAGAACCTGAAAGAGCTGTATCAAGCGTATAGTTATCTGTACTTATATTATTTGTTCCGAGAAGTAAAGACGCTTGATTAGAATCTGCTTCGTGTATCTTAAATGTGTAATTTCCATCATTTTGACTAAAATTATATGTGATCTTATTATCTTCCAAAAGGGTCTTGATGGACTCTGCCGACTTGGCATCATCTGTAGCCTTCAGAACAACCCACTTTGGTCTAGTAACAACAACGCTTAAGATTATAAGAGCGATTATAACAACGGAAACAGAACTGATCAGTATAGCCTTTTGCCTTACGGTAAATTTCAGCCACCAATCCTTTATCCTATCCAACATCTTTTGAATTCGTTCCGGCATTCTTGTCTCCTCTTACAAACCTATTTCTCAAAACTAAATAACATTCTGCTTTGTGACTCTCACTTATTAAATCTGCATATTCATGATTTCCTGGTAACCCTGTATAAATCGATCACGTATAGCTACGGTATATTGAAGAGCTGTCAGTGCTTTCTGCTGTGCTATCAAGAGATCATGAGTGTTATCTGATTCACCCATTGCAAACTTCACTTCTTCATTTTGTGCTGTATGTTGAAGTGTATTGGTTTCATCAACCACATTCATAGCAGAACTTAAAACATCTCCAAAATTCTTAACCTCACCGGTTTCTCCGCTCGGAAGATTTTTTGCTATTGGAGAGATAGGAGTAGAACCATACTGTGACTGAACTGCTGAAACATCCATTTATTTATCTCCTATTATTACTATTTATCATGAACTGGTTCCTATCGAGATTCCGGCCTGTGCCATAGATTTCACCGCATTAAAAGCAGTTACATTGGCTTCATAAGCACGGCTTGCATCAATCAGGTTAGTCATCTCTGTCACTGTATTGACATTTGGTCTGGCAACATACCCATCAGCATCTGCATCTGGATTGCTCGGATCATACTCCATGATATAATCGGTTGATTTATCATCATAAACTGATGATACCCTAACTCCATTACCTTTAAATTTTTTTGCATATTCAAGAGTATCATTAAATGTAACCGGATTAAGTTGTTTTTCTTCAAAAATTACAGATTTTCTCGTATAAGGAGTTCCATTCGCTGTACGAGTCGTATTGACATTTGCTATATTCTGAGCGATCGTATCCATACGAAGACGCTCTGCAGACATACCAGAAGCACAAATATCGAAAGATTGAAATAAACCCATTGTTAATCCTCCTTTATCATTTCCTATTCATTATTTAAGAACTGCCTTAAGTCTAGAAAAGTCATTAGATACACTAGTGGTAATTGCCTGATACCTGAGCTGTTCTGACGCAAGCTCAACATTTTCGGTATCAATATCTACATTATTTTTATCCAGTCTATATGAAAACATAGGAGCATCCACATACTGAACTGCATTAAGGTCATCAGTATTAAGAGCAGCTACACGCTGATCCATAGACTTTGTTCCATTTCCGAATTCCATAAGTTTGTTTTTAAGCACATCTTCAAAATTGACATCCTGTCTCTTGTATTGAGGAGTATCAACATTTGAAATGTTATTTGAAAGAACTGTTTCACGGAGATAGCTGGCATCTGCAGCCCTATCCATAACATTGATATAATCAAATGCTTGTGAATTAATCATAATATAACCTCCGATAATATACCTATTCTCTATACATTATAATAAAAATCATTAAAAACACAAGGATATTTACGATATTTAGTACATATCAATCTAAACTTATACAACATTTACCCAATATATAGAAAAATGAGAAAAGCGACCCGAAAATCCCTTTTCTCATTAACATCATATCCATATATTATTTTTATTATATATTGTAATTTCAAAAAATAACAGTAAATATTTAATACATTAATCTGCTTTTTTTAAAACCTTAAGTTCATCAAATACAAGATCATTAAGGACCTTGATATATGTTCCCTTCATTCCTGAAGACCTAGACTCAATAACACCTGCAGACTCAAATTTTCTAAGAGCATTAACAATAACAGATCTTGTTATGCCAACCTTATCCGCAATCTTCGATGCGACAACAACTGATTCATCGCCTTCCATCTCATCAAGGATATGTGTGATCGCCTGAAGCTCTGAGTAAGAAAGTGTACTGATAGCAGATTTAACTACCTGTTTCTTTCTGGCCAGTTCTTCATTCTCTTCATTTACAGATCTCATCATTTCAAGTCCAACGACTGTAGTGCCATATTCACATAGAATAATATCATCTATGTCATAAGATCTTTCATTTCTGTAAAAAAATATTGTTCCAAGTCTCTCACCTGCAATATCAATAGGAGTAATTATAGCTGAATACTCAGCTGAGTCCTTATTTTCAAATCCAAGAGTAGAGAGATTGACATTCTCTTTTGTAGAAAGAATACCAAGAAGACGCTCATTAAGCATCTTGTCAATGTATTCGCCGACATCGCCTGTTACAAGTTCGTTTAATCCTGGAGTCTTAACTTCCTCTGATGATCCGAGAACTTTACCTTTTTTACTGATAACAAGAACGTTTGACTCTAGTATCTCAGTCAGGACTTCACAGATATCGTTAAAAACAACCTTTGATTTATGGTTGTTATGCAATAACTGATTGATCTTTCTTGTTTTATCTAATAATTCTACACCCATTTTTTCTCCTTAAATAAATTATAACTTACTTCATAAAACAATTTTATTTATTCTATCACATATGCCCAAAATATCAAGAATTTTAATTGCAAGTAACTGAGTATTCCATATTTTCAGTTAAATTTGCAATAAATAGCATTTTTTAGTCATTGTCTGAATTTTTGTATTCTTCAGAATATCCACAACTATTTTCGGAACATGTTATTTTTTTACCCCTGATTATCATATAGCTTCCACATTTAGGGCACTTTTTGCTAACAGGTCTCTGCCAGCTCACGAAATCACACTCTGGATAGTCCTCACAGCCATAGAACTTTCTTCCTTTTCTGGTCTTTCTGATTACTATTTCCTTGCCACACTTAGGACATAGAACACCTATTTTTTCTAAATATGGCTTTGTGTTTCTGCACTCGGGGAATCCCGGACACGCCAGGAATTTACCGTGTGGCCCGTACTTTATTACCATGTTTCTGCCACAATTATCACAGATAACATCTGTTTCCTCATCCTGAATCTTGACCTTATCCAGATTTTCTTCCGCTTTTTTCACAAGTTCATTCAGATCAGGATAAAAATTTCTGATAATGGACTTCCACTCGACCTTGCCTTCTTCAACACCATCCAACAAGCTCTCCATATTTGCTGTGAATTCCGGATTGACAATGACGGGAAATGATTCCCTCATTATATTATCGACAGCCTCACCAACCTCTGTCATAAATATATTCTTACCTTCCTTGGTAATATATCGTCTCTTTAAGATGGTGGCAATTGTAGGAGCATACGTACTTGGACGACCAATCCTCTTTTCTTCAAGAGTATGGACGAGGGATGCCTCGGTAAAATGTGCCGGAGGTTGCGTAAAATGCTGCTTTTCATCAAAGCTGTCAAGTTTAATCTTAGTCTTATCTGTCAGATTGCCAAGGCTGTTCTTCTTGGCTTCCTTTTCATCATCAGTATCTGTGTATACATATCTAAATCCTGCAAATGTCTGCTTGGATTCAGTTCCTGAGAATACATATCCGGCAGAGCTTACCTTAACCGTAACATTTTCAAAAACAGCATTGGACATCTGGCTTGCTACGAATCTCTTCCAGATGAGCTGATATAATCTGAACTGATCTCTTGACAGAGATTCTTTAATCTCTGACGGAACACGATTTACATCAGATGGTCTGATCGCCTCGTGGGCATCTTGAATATGCTGATTGACCCTTTTCTCTTCCTTTAGATCAAGGTACTCACTGCCATAATTTCCAGAAATAAACTCGGCACATGCCTCCTTAGCCTCATCAGCTATTCTGACTGAATCTGTTCTAAGATAAGTAATAAGACCTACCGTTCCATGACCCTTAATATCGACTCCCTCGTAGAGCTGCTGAGCAATCCTCATAGTCTTTTGGGTGGAGAAATTAAGTGCCTTAACAGCTTCCTGCTGAAGTGTACTTGTCGTAAAAGGCATCGGGGATTTTCTCTCCCTTTTTGACCTCTGAACAGATTCTACTTTGAATTTGTCTTTTTTAGCTGCATCTCTTATCTCATCAAGAGATTCCTTATCACTTATCTCTAGCTTTTTATCCTTGTCACCGTAAAAAGATACCGTAAACGGATTCTTTTCACCTTCTGCCGTAAGAATAGCATCAAGCGTATAGTATTCCCTTGGGATAAAAGCATCTATCTCAGCTTCTCTGTCTGCAATAAGCCTAAGAGCAACAGACTGAACACGTCCGGCAGAAAGTCCTCTTTTTACCTTTGCCCAGAGTAGTGGACTGATCTCATATCCAACCAGTCTGTCTAATACTCTTCTTGCCTGTTGAGCATCAACAAGATTCATGTCGATTTCTCTTTGAGCTTTAAAAGAGTCTTTAACTGCTTTTTTTGTAATCTCATTAAAAGTGATTCTCTTAACATCTCTGTCTGCAAGATTAAGTGCATAAAACAGATGCCATGATATAGCTTCTCCTTCGCGGTCCGGGTCAGTTGCAAGAAATATATGATCTGCTTTTTTGACTTCCTTACGAAGCGAAGCCAAAAGCTCTCCCTTACCTCTTATTGTTATATATTTGGGCTCATAATCGTTATTAACATCTATGCCCATCTGACTCTTCGGAAGATCCCTTACATGCCCAATTGATGCGACAACTTCGTAGTTTTTTCCTAGAAACTTCTTGATTGTCTTGACCTTGGTTGGGGACTCTACGATCACCAGATTTTTAACCATACATTTAACTCCTTCTATATTTATGAAACAGCATAAATCTTCCACAATATACAACAGTAACATTCTCTTTTCAAGAAAATTTTATTTTTTGTTTATAAAAATATCATAAATTTACATATTTGTTTATAAAAAAATCAGAGAATTTATTTTTGTTAATCATTTGTTTGCATTGATGGATGTTACCATATTTCATGATGATTTTAATGTTCTGAAAGGAGCTATATGTATTTTTCTGTAAAAACTTCCGTGCTTCACGGCATAGACAGTATGGTAGTCTCATGTGAATCTGATGTTTCAAATGGGATGCCTGTATTCCTTCTAGTTGGTTTTTTATCTGAAGAAGTAAAGGAATCCCGAGAACGTGTACGAACCGCACTATCAAATATAGGTATATCACTTCCTGTCAAGAGAATAACCGTCAATATCTCACCGGCTTCTATCAAGAAATCAGGAACATCCTTTGACCTTCCTATTGCAATCTCCATTATCGGTGCCATGGGCATGATACAGTCTAAGGATCTAGACCGGTCTCTTATGCTCGGTGAGATGAATCTTCAGGGCGATATACTTCCTGTAAACGGTGTTCTTCCTGCTGCTCTGTCATGTAAGGAAAACGGAATAGATATAATAATCGTTCCTGATGAAAACAAAAAAGAGGCTTCCCTCGTCCCAGGTCTAAAGGTCATACCTGTAAAAAGTTTATCTGATCTTATTGCCATTCTTAAGAATCCTCTTCCTGATGTATCAGATATTTATTATAAAAATTCTGAAACTGAATATTCCGAAATCCTCGGAAATATTCCTGATTTTAAAAATATAAAAGGTCAGAGACTATTACGACGAGCCTTGGAAATTGCTGTTTCTGGCATGCATAATATCCTTATAAGCGGTCCTCCGGGAGCCGGTAAAACTCTGGCAGCAAAGTGTGTTCCCTCTATTCTTCCGCCTATGACGGAACCTGAAAAAATATTAATTTCCAAAATATACTCAGCCGCAGGTATTTTTCGAGAAGAAGGTTCACTTCTTAGCACAAGACCTTTCAGGTCGCCTCATCATTCTGTTTCCAAGGCCGGATTGGCCGGAGGAGGACGTAATCCAATGCCTGGGGAGATTACACTTGCAACAGGAGGTGTACTTTTTTTAGATGAGCTTCCCGAATTTTCTAGAGATACTCTAGAGGTACTGAGACAGCCTCTGGAAAGTCATGACATATATATTTCAAGAGTCAGTCAGTCAGTTACTTTCCCTGCTGATTTTATGCTTATAGCATCTATGAATCCTTGTCCCTGTGGGTATTTTCCAGATTTAAACAAGTGTCACTGTAATGAACCTGATATCAGGCGATATATGAAAAAACTAAGCGGTCCGCTTTTAGACAGGATCGATATGACAACATCAGTAAAAGCACTGTCCTTTGATGAATTAAAAAATGCAGAACTGTCCGAATCCTCTTATGAAATATATAAACGTATAGAAAAGGTTATGGATATACAGAAAAAAAGATTTAATGGAACTAACATTTTATTCAACAGCAGGATACCTGCTGAGAAAATAGAAAAATATTGCGTTTTATCAGATGATGCTGCTCTCTTTGCCAAAGATCGTTTTATAAAATTAGAATTATCTGCCCGCTCATATCATAAGATTCTAAAAATCGGAAGAACTATAGCTGATTCCAATGAGCATGAATATATAGAAAATAATGACTTAAAAGAAGCTTTTTTATACAGAGATCTGACGTGGAAATGATATTGGAGAAAATAAATTCAATGAATGAACTTAAGAATAACAAAACGCCTTATTCTCTATGGCTAAACAGTATCGTGGGAGTAACTGTAAAAGAGAAAAAAGCCTTGATGGAATATTTTGACAGCGCAGTAAAAATATACAAAGCCAATACAACTGAATTAGAAAGATCTCTTATATTATCTAATGACAAAATAGAAATCATTAATAAATCCAGGAACGAAATCCCATTGGTAAAGCCTTACAACGATATGACTAAAAGAGGCATATCATATTATGACTATAAAGATAGTAACTATCCTATTGCTCTAAAAGAGATTCCTGATTATCCTCTAGGCATTTTTCATTATGGCAAACCGATTCCAAATGAAAATATATGTGTCGCAATCGTAGGTTCTAGAAGATGCACCACTTATGGTTCAAAAGCCGCAGAGGAGCTTGCATATATTCTTGGGAAATCCGGTTTTACAATTGTATCCGGAATGGCTCGCGGAATCGATTCTCATGCTCACTGCGGTGCCGTAAAAGCGGGTGCATTTACAGTAGCCGTTTTAGGATGCGGAGTAGATGTATGTTATCCTCCTGAAAGCCAAAAATTATATATGGACATTTCAAAAAATGGATGCATTATATCAGAATACCCTCTTGGTCAATCTCCTCTTCCAAAACTTTTTCCTCAGCGAAATCGAATAATAAGTGGCATGTCAAGACATATAATTGTTACAGAAGCCCGGGCAAAAAGTGGTTCTCTTATAACTGCAGATCTGGCTCTTCAGTATAATCGAAATGTATATGCTGTTCCTGGAAGAATGTATGATACTCTCAGTGAAGGGACAAATCTTCTTATTGAAAATGGAGCAAATCTGATCACATCACCTGAAAATATGCTTAAACTTATTTCTCAAAACAGCTTCCGTAATTTTGAGATTATGGATGAACTATCCCACGAATCCATTGATGAGCTTAATGATAATGAATCCATTGTTTTAAAAGAAATAGACTATTATTCCATACATCGTGACGATATTGAGAAGAATTCCGGTTTTACAGGTGATAATCTAACTGATATTCTTGATTCTCTTACAGAAAAAAATAGAATTAATGAAATATATTCAGGCTACTACGTCAGAAAATAAGATTAAATGAAGAATATAAATCTGTTATATATTAATCTCTTCTTTTTATATTATATCTGTTTTATGTAAATCCTTTCTTTGATTCATTATCTGAATTTAAATGTACAAATAAAAATACCGACCTCCAATCGTTAAATTTTAGTCTAACAATTAGGAGGTCGGTACATATTCATCTGTTTTCTCTTAACTATATAAATTTATTTTTAGATATTATGACAATCTAGGGATATCTGTAAGTCCTATCTTCTTTCTGACCTTTCGAAGTGTCTTCTCTGCTGCATAAGCTGCCTTTTGATCATTTGTAGCAATGCATTTTTCCAAATATTCCTTATCATTCAGTATTTCATTATATTTCTTCTGAAGAGGTGCCAATTCATCCGCTACGATCTCACCTACAGCAAGTTTAAAATCTCCATATCCCTTGCCATCAAATTCTTTTTCAATCTCGTCATATCCTTTACCCGTTATCGAGCCATAAATATTCATCAGATTTGATATACTTGGCTTATTTTCTTCGTCAAATCTTACTACTGTTTCAGAGTCTGTAAGTGCTCTCTTAAATTTTCTGATTATAGTATCCTTGTCATCAAGTAATAGAATGGTAGAATTGACATTTTCATCCGACTTACTCATTTTCTTGTTAGGATCCTGAAGAGACATTATCTTGGCACTTCTTTTACCATAATAGCCCTCAGGTATCTTAAATACATCGCCGTAAATCTTGTTGAATCTATCAGCAATGACACGAGCAATTTCAAGATGCTGTTTCTGGTCCTTTCCAACCGGTACCAGATCTGTCTGATATAGGAGAATATCAGCTGCCATAAGAGCAGGATATGTAAATAAACCTGCATTAATGTTATCCGCATTCTTTTGGGATTTATCCTTGAACTGTGTCATTCTGCTTAGCTCACCTGTGTAAGTATAGCAATCAAGGATCCATCCAAGATATGCATGAGCGGGAACATGAGACTGAAAATATATACAATTCTTTTCAGGATCGAGACCTCCTGCTATAAAAAGAGCATACAAAGATTTAGCATTTTTTCTAAATGTAGCAGGATCCTGTCTGACTGTAAGAGAGTGAAGATCCATTACACCAAAGTAACATTCAAATTCATCATGAAGTGATACCCAGTTCTTCAAAGCTCCCAGATAATTACCTAATGTAAGCACATTGGTTGCCTGCATTCCACTATATAGAATCGGCTTCTTATCTGTATTCTTTTCAATATCCTTTTTTGTTATTATTGAGTCGTTATTATCTGTTGTTTCCATTAGTATTATTCTCCTATTACTTTTTTAATACATTTTCACGTATATATTTATACGTATAATTTTCACCATGTTCGGACACCATTTTTAAGAGTCTGTCCAAAAGCTCACTCGTATCAGGGTGTAACAAATAATGATGTTTTCCCTTTAAAAAATATTCGTAAGCACTGCTATCTGTATACTTGTCTTTTTGATAAGTTTTACATGCGCTTATTCTATCGATCATCATTTCAACAACATATTTTTCCGGCATCTTCATACCACCCATTGCATGAACTCCATCCAATGCATAGTCTATCCAATACTCCATATGGTGCTTATTTCTTCCCTTATGATGTAGCCAGGCTGATGAGTAACCCTTATCTTCTCTTTCCTCATTGTTTGGGCTGTGGTCTCCCTGGAAATATTTAACGCCTACCCAAAACTCCACCGGCGAATATTTTGACAGATCATGAGTCATGCCTTGCCAGTATAGCCCAACCTTAAAGCATCCCCTTCTCACAAGATTCTTGTGATGACTGATTGTTCTTACGTGTCCATAGAATTTTTGAAATCTATTCATCAGTAACCGGACTCTCCTTTCCTATCAGAATTGTAAGACTTCCGCCCGGCACCAGGATCAATGTCTGATCTTTTAACAACTTCTCTTCCTTGTTCCAAACTCCATCGGATGTATTTGTCACAAAATACCATGAGCGCTTGCTTAACAATCTCGGAATCGAAAAATCTACCTCTCCAAGGAAAAAATTAAACAGAAGCATTACATCCTGCTCTTTATCATCAACATAAGCACCTGCATACAGTATTCCTATTGCTTTTCTGTCCTCTGACAGCCATGCTGTCCAAGGTTCCTTGCCATGATATGAGAGGTCCGGAAGTCCTACATGATTGTAATCTCTCATTTCTTTTGGCCTTATCGTAGACAGAACCGGATGCAAATTCCTAAATGCGATCAGTTCCTTAACATAATTTTTAACGTCTCTGTCTCTTTTTTTCTTAGAGAAATTAGCCCATCCCTTGACGTTGTCCTGACAATATACATTGTTATTGCCATCCTGACTATTCATTATCTCATCGCCGGAATGGATCATAGGTATTCCCTGAGATAAAATGACAGCTCCAAGAGCAGTCCTTATATGTCGCATTCTGATGTTCCAGACAGATCTGCTACCTGTGTCTCCTTCGACTCCATAATTGTCAGTAAAATTGAAATTATTACCGTCTACATTATTCTCACCATTATCTTCATTGTGTTTTTCAATATATGAAAACGAATCTCTTAGTGTAAATTCCAATTCAGATGCTGCGTAATTAACAAATCCATATTTTTCATTCTGCCTCTTCATCATATTTGCAAATTCAATGACACTGCCGTCCTTATGATTTTGAAGTTTCCTAAGTGTATATAAAAATCTATCATCACAGCAAAACAAATGACGATATCTTGCATTTTCCTGTTGTAAAATATCTTCTGGAAAATGATCATAAAAGATTTTAATACAGCTAAGATATGGATCATTGGCAATTCTGCTGACAGGCATATCCATACCGATCAGTCTGAATCCATCAACATGATAATTGGATGACCAGTATTTCAAGCTATCCAAAATCTCATCCTCCGGAACATCCTGTGAAAAAGACATTTCCATAATGATTTCCATACCATATCTATGAATAGCACGAATCATCTCTCTCATATGTACGTCAGGATTTTCACCACCAAAATATGATGCCTTCGGTGAAAAGAACTGTGCATCAGAATAGCCCCAATAATTAACCTTATCTATTGGTACATTTGCGATTTCTCTGGTACCATTCTTTTTAATATTCAAATGCTCCCTATATATGATTTCTTCAAAATCATATATTGGTTGAAATTCCAGCGCATTGATGCCGAGATCTCTTAGATATGAAAGTCTGGATATAACACCAAGATAATTGCCTCTCTTTTTTTCAGGCAACCCGCAATCCATTGTAAATCCCCGCATATGGAGACTGTATATAATCATTTTATTATCGGGAATATGTGGTCTGTTTTCATCTCGCCATTGTTCATTTTGAGTTGAAAAACCACCAAGTATCCTAAAATTATTTTTCTTTCTGGTTAAATCGTTCCATTTCTCACGCCCTATTACCACCGGCGCATAAGGATCCATCCTCGACTGACCATCCTCTTCGATTAAATAACCAGTATTCTTATATGAAATTCCAATAACCGTAATAGAACATATACGACCATATATATAATCGCTTTCTGCATCAATCCTTACGGGTTTGATATTTTCATTTTCAAAAAATAATAATGCAGGAGATTTCCCATTTTTTAGCTCAAATGTAAACGTAGCGGCCTTGCCACGAACCGAAACTCCAAGTTTTTTAAAGTCACCTTTTTTGGCAGCCAGTTTCATGTATCACCCTCGTTTTCGAATCAATTTTTCACGTGGATATTATTCTACAACAAATTACTTATTCTTACAATGAAAGACCCATTTCTCTTATAAATCTCGATGGATATAGTTTTTTATTGTCTCCTGATTTCAAAGTACCCATAATAAGCTTTGATCTGGCTCTTGTAATAGCAACATAAACCATTCTTCGTTCTTCCTCAATTGTATCAGTATCCGTTTTTCGAAGAAGTGGCGTAATCCCTTCATTCAAGTCCGGAATATACACATTGTCAAATTCAAGTCCTTTTGAAGCATGAAATGTAAATAGACCAACATCTGCCTTATCAAATGGCGTGTTTTTATAAGAATCACTATCATTTTTCAGAAAATCACAAAAAGAATTAATAGTACGAAATGTCTTTGCTTCTTCCATTATATATCTAAGTCTTTCAAAAAATTCCTCTGGTAGATCCTGTCGTAGTTTACGATTTGTATCCATTCCCGTATTTTTAACATAATAGTTAAGTGCTGCATATGGACTTAATCTGCTACACACCTCTAGCATACCTTTTAAATCAGATATGTATCTCTTCGTGTCAAGGTCATACGAAGCATTTTTTATTATATTATCCCATGTCATTTTATGTTCTGATATTAGAAATCTAGGCACCATAATCCCTGAGAAATTAAACAATTTAAGTATTGTATCTCTTCTGATGTCTCCACTTAAGCTATTAAAAAGGCACGTCACAAACGTTTCCGGCAAATTTTTATTTTCTTTTTTTATATCACCCTTACGATAGATCTTAAGATTTCCTCTGTACAATATTTTTTGTATCATATCGCCTTGATAATTATTTCTATATAAAATAACCGAAGCTGGTCCCAATGAACTTTTATCTGATTGACGTATAATCACATCCGAAACTATCATTTTTTCAAAATCATGTATTTCATCCATCGGGTCATTATATTCATTAATAAAAAATTCTGTTTCATTAATAAGCTGAGGACATATCTTTTTTTGAAAACGATTTTTATTATTCCTGATAAGTCTCTCTGCTGTTCCAATTATTTTATTGGGACTTCTATAATTATTTTCAAGCTTAAGTAATGTACATCCCGGATACAACTTGGGAAAATCAAGCATAAGAGACGGATCAGAACCTCTAAATCCATATATTGCCTGGTCCTCATCTCCTACTGCAAAAATATTATTATTCGGATATACCAAAAGCGACAGAATTCTAAACTGTAGTCTGTTCATATCCTGAACTTCATCTACTAAAACGTAATCAAATTTGTTTCTCCACTTTTTTAGTACTTTAGGCTTATCAACGAACAGTTGTAAGGTCAGAAAGAGCATATCGTCAAAGTCTATTCTATGATCCTTTTTTTTCAAGGCTTCATATTCATCAAAAATAGGCTTGTTTTCCGACTCTTTTTCATCTTTTTTCATACAATTAACTTTATAGCTTAGTTCCTTTTCCAAGATGCCATAGAAATCAGATTTTCCCTCGTCTTTTACGCCTCTAATTGCAGCAGCTTTTTTCAGATAATGTTCTTTTTCTTTTCCAAATAAAATATCGGCACTTTTATATCCGCCTTCCTCCATTAAAATACGGAGAAAAACAGAGTGAAAAGTACCGAAATTCACAGAACAAGAACAATCGGCAGAGATTTGTAAAAATCTCTGCTTCATATTTTCTGCCGCATCTTTTGTAAATGTAATTACCAAGATGCGATCTTGTTTTACGTTATGTAGGCTAGTAAGTGCCTTGATTCTCTCTGTTATAACCGCAGTCTTACCAGAGCCTGGGCCTGCCACTACCAGACATGGTCCATCCATGTGCTCTACTGCATTTTTTTGATATTCATCTAGCATAATCATTTTCTTTTTGGGTCAGAATCAGACATGCTTTAAAAATCATCTTTATATCTAACAGAAATCTTATTATAGCTTATGATTGCTTTCAGTGTTCTCTTTAGAGTTCTTTTTCAAGTTTTTCGATTGCTTTTTGAACTCGCTTTATTGACTCATCCTTGCCCAGGATCTCCATAAGCTGCGTTGCTCCACCTGGAGTGCTTTCTTTTCCTGATACGGCCGTTCTAAGAGGCCACATTACATAACCATTTTTATATTCATGTTCAGTAGCAAAAGCTTTAAGCATATTAAAAAGTGCATCATTCGAGTAATCATCCTGTGCTTCAAGATCAGGAAGCACTTCCTTTAAAACTATAAGAGAATTCTCAGCTGTTGTCTTCATCTTCTTATGCGTATACATAGCTATATCGTATTCCGGAACCTCTTTTAAGAAATCGATATGTTCTTCAATTTCCGGGAAAGTCTCGATTCTGGTCTGAACCAATTCAGCTACCTTTTTCTTGTTCATTCCATCCGGGATCACTTCAGAAATATATTTTTCTGCTTTCTCAAAGAAAGCATCAGGTGCCATTTTCTTAATATACTCACCATTCATCCACTTAAGCTTACCATAGTCAAAAACAGCCGGTGACTTACCAATGCGGTGATAATCAAACGCTTTTACAAGTTCATCAAGAGTAAATATCTCCTGATTTCCCTCAGGACTCCATCCTAAAAGTGCAACAAAGTTAACAATAGCATCTGTCAGGAATCCCTGATCTACTAGATCCTCAAATGATGAATGTCCACTTCTCTTTGAAAGTTTATGATGTTCCTCATTCGTAATAAGAGGGCAATGAATATACTTAGGTACTTCCCATCCGAAAGCATCATATAATCTGTTATATTTGGGTGAGGATGAAAGATACTCATTACCTCTTACAACATGGGTGATTCCCATAAGATGATCATCTACAACATTTGCAAAATTATATGTGGGATATCCGTCTGATTTGATCAGTATCATATCATCAAGTTCTGAATTATCTACTGTAATATCACCATATATCTCATCATGAAAAGATGTTGTTCCCGTTCTTGGGTTATTCTGTCTGATTACATAAGGCATTCCACTAGATAGATTCTTCTCTACTTCTTCCTTGCTTAAGCTAAGACAATGCTTATCATAAACAGAAATCGTCTTGGTCTCACCATCTACTGTAATGGTCTGCCTTAAGCTATCAAGTCTCTCCTCATCGCAAAAACAATAATATGCCTCACCATCATCGATCAGTTTCTTGGCATACTCGAGATATAGTCCGTTTGCCTGTCTCTCAGACTGAACATAAGGTCCAACGCCTTTATCCTTATCAGGTCCTTCATCATGAATAAGTCCGGTTTCCTGAAGTGTTCTGTAAATGATATCTACAGCTCCTTCGACATAACGTTCCTGATCTGTATCTTCGATCCTCAAAATATAATCGCCATCCTCATGCTTAGCTATGAGATATGCGTAAAGTGCTGTTCTTAAATTGCCGACGTGCATCCTTCCGGTAGGGCTGGGTGCAAATCTAGTTCTAACCTTTGCCATTTTTAATTTCTCCTTTGTCTCCCGGGTTCAGCTCCCGGATTTCTTTTTTTATATTGATTCAGACCGCAGAGCCTGTCAACTGACTGTATTATTTCTATAATCTCAGGGACATAAAAATTATGTTCCTTCATTATCCTGTCTATTTCATCTCTTTCGAGCTTAACAGCATTCATATTTGAATCGATCTGATCCTTTATTTTTTGTCTTCTTTGGATCAATCGCTGCTTGACCTCAACCATTTCTTCTTGTCGAACAAGAGCAACCGCTTGAAATCTCCATACTTTAGGATCATATAGATTCTTTTTATTTAAGAATCCCATAACTCGATCGTTGCATACTTCAATATCTATATTATTTCTATTATATAGTTCCCTGTCCCTTTTCTCATTTTGATAATTATTCCAAAGATATTCAAGTTCTTTTGACGAATCAATGTCATAATTTGAATAAACGTAATTGACAGCACTTGTTATATTAACATACTTCATTTTGATTGCATTCAACATTGGGATGATTCTATTTAGATATCTAAGGGAACTTCTGTTTTTTCTTTTTATATATGAATCTCTCATAAAAATAATTGCAAAAACAGTAGCTGCAAATAATAGAACGATTACCTGAAGCCATTGCAGATCAGTTCCTGTATAATACTGATATATAAATAATGTTCCGGAAATAAGAAGACAAGAAATTAAAAAAACAATCGAAACAATGCTCTGAAATCTAATTACCTTTTTTAATGAATCCCTATCTATTTCTATAGCACTCTTTTCACCTTCGAGATGTCTCATATCCTTGTTCAATGAATCCTGATAAATTTCATTTTGGTTCAGCCTATCTATTGTAGCAGGAATGCTATCCTCACTTTCCTCCATAAGCGTATAATTCTTTTCGGAAATTCTTGCTTCTCTATTTTCAAATCCTACTCTCGCCTTTGTAAGCTCTACCAATGTAGATGCCAATCCGGTAAGTTCGTCTTTTTCTTCTTGGGTAAGGTTTTCCAAAATCTCAATATCCTTGAGATAATTGTTTACTACCCTGTACTCTTTCTTTTCTGATTCGATTTCTTTAGTCGTGGAAACAATCTGTTCGCTTGAATCTAGGATATATCTCTCAAGCTTTTTAGGATCATTCCAACTATCCAATTTGTCTATTTCCTCAAAGGTCTTATCAAAAGCTAAGTCCAGATTATTCTTTTTCTTCTTTTTAAATCCAAACATCATCTACGCCCTCTGATTACATTCCACTATTTTTTTCATATTCTGACTTCCATATACCTGCAACAGCCATGATCGAAGATGGTCTTTCCTCACATGCTTTTTCAATTTTTTCACCAAAAGATACAACATCATTCTGCGTCAGTGAGACATTGTAAGCCTTTTTAACATCGTCCACAATATCAGGTTTCACCAGAAATCTCTCAGTTTCCTCATCAAAAGCTGATTCATCTTCAGATACAAGACATGTAAGCAAAAGTGACCTTAGGGCAATATCTTTTCTTGTTTTTTCATATGATGTTCTAAAGCATACCAATGCCTCTTCAAAGAAAAACATCCTTGCATACGATACACCAAGATTGTAAAAAAGTTCTCCCTCTGTCACATTAGATATCTTTAATTTTTTTCGATCCTCTAAAATAGAAGTATATTCAATAATTGCGTCAGAATATCTACCTATTTTAAACATTCTGTCCCCACGGATCTTTCTGATCTCAGCCTCACTCTTGTTTTCCATAAGGGCAAGCTTATCCATGCTTATTTTTAACTCATGGTCAGTAAGATACCCGCTTTCACGAAGTACCCTTCCCAAAAAAATGTGAAAAGCTGTACCCTCAGCCAACAGATCATCAAGCTCTCTCTTTAGAGATGGAAGTTTCAGTTCCTTTCCAACCCATTCGGTAAAATCTGTTGAAATTAAATCTTCATTCAACAATTCCGTATGGTAAAACGCAATGAAACTAAGCTCCTCAAGAGAATATATATTAATTCCCACTGAATCAATATAATAAGGAGTTCCAGCAAGAGGCACCTTGCATAAGATTAATTCTCCCATTATTCCTCCTTTGGTAATTTAATGACATGAGTCCAGCTCTTGTCTGAGCTAGGAGCTATTTCTCCAAATCCCATGTCCTTGATAACAATACTTACTTCACGATCAGAATTTGCAGATGCATTGATCCTTAACCTGGTGGTTCTATCATCTCTTTCAGGCAATCCCTCCAAGTAAAGCTTTTCAACATTTGCCTTACGACTGTCAGGCTTTTGTATCCAAAATTCCACCTCATGGCTTCCCATCAGAATGACCTCACAGTCTCCTTGACTCTGAAACCAGTTTTCACCAGCATTCATAAGAGAAATAAACTGCATTTTGCTTCCATCATCAATTTTTAAGGATACATTTAATTTTAACTCATTGTCCCCAATATATATGTAATTCCAGTTGGATCCATCTGACTTAGCATTTCCAGCAAAGCAAGCTCCTTTGGAATATAGATTCTTGCCTATAAATACCCTTCTATTCTGTAACAGGTATTCCATAGACTTTTGCATCCACCCACCGTCAAAGCCATCTCCTACCAAATATACGCTTGACACCTGTCTGTTTTCTAACAGTCCTTTTAAGACATCCAAAAAAGCAATATCTCTTCTTCTATCTACTAATTTCTCCGATCCTTCCGACAAGTGAACTGTTATTGGCTTGGTTCCTTTATCCAGACTCAAAAAACTATAATGAATATCCTGTCTGTCCGCATCTACCAATAATACATCATAGAGATATGTGCTAGGCTGCTGATTAAGTGCGTAATAATAAAAACATTCCATATGATCTAGCAATATCAATCTATCTTGTGGTATCTTAAGTTTCCCAGTAATTACAGAGCAAAGTTCTGCAACCTCCAAAGACAGACTTGGAACAGTTATTACAAGCTTCTGCACAGCAGCCTTTGTGTATGGCTGCCCTGACATTTCAAAAATATTTTTAATAAAAAGAGCCAGAAGATCCCGAGCCGAGTATACAACTCCATCTAAGGTATAATCATTATTTGCAATCGCATTCTCAAGAATATTCTCTGCTTCTCTTGCCTTGCCTTCAGATGCATACGTTTTCGCATTTTTACCATAAAACCACTGATCTAATCCATTTCTCTTGGATATTGCAGTAGGAATCTGGTATTCCTCGCTGCCCATTACAGTACTGACACTTCCTGGTTCTCGCATTGAAGAACGGTAGAAGCTCACTATTGTATTTTTATTTCCAAGATCAATACCATAAAAAATACCATCCACTTTTATCGCCGTTCCATTCTATCTACAATATCCCAAAAAGTTCCTTGGTCATAATATCCAACTTACCATATTCCTTAACTGTATTTTCAAGGTCATTCCATTCACTTAGCATTCCGTCATAGCACATATGGTTTAGCCTGTCATATCTGCTCTCTTTTTTCTTTTCGAAATAATTAGGACCAGATACAGTACCGGATGCCAATATTTCACCATTCTTTTTATCTATCCTAATATCATAATCGATCAAATCACCTGTAAAAAGTATAAGTGATTTTGTATATAGTCCCGGATAAACTTCCGGAAGGAATTCGGTTACATCATCAGCATTTTTTCTCTTTAATGTAATATAAAGACGCTTTCCTGATTCATAATTATATTCAATATAGGTCTTATCATAGAGATGGTATTTCGTTTTTAGACCGCTTGGTGCATCCTTTAGAAAACCGAATCTCATATTTCTATTCATATAATATCTAATAGATCTATCTAAGAGCAGCTTTTCTTCATCATTTAATTCCTGTTTGCCGCACAAATATCTCATAAGAGCGATTCTCATGCTCTCATTGACATCATCGTCGTAGGCATATGATCTAAGCAGTTCGCTATTAAATATCTGAGGAAGTGATGTTCCATTTAATAAATATTCCCTTGACCAAAATGTAAGAACTGCCTCTCTTACCATTCTGTTAGGTTTTCTCGTCAGGAAGATCTTAAATGCCATTTCCGGGAAATGAGTATCATCTCCAGAATACAGAAGCTGTATTAATATTCTTCCGGCCAGATCTACATTAATAACAGATTCTTTTTCGGAATTTTCCAAAAGCTTTTCCATTATCTCAATAGATCCGGTAAAATACTTACCCAGATATGCGATGGTCTGCTGAGAAGAAAAATTTTCCATCATAAGCTTAGCGCATGATGTAAGTAGAAAATCATTTGAATTAAATCCAAATTTAACAATCATATAGTTAAATAGATTGAGCAAAAGACCCTTCCCGATATTCTGTCCATTATTGTGGATAAGATAATCATACGCTTCTTCAAAATGCTCTGTTCTAACACCATAGCTCACCACAATTGGAACAATATCTGATGGGATCATAAACTCTTCTCTTTTATTCCAAAAAAATGAAGCAAGAGTATCTTCTCTCCCATTTCTTTTTAAAAGTTCATATATTCCTGAATACAATCCTTTTAGAAATGCTGGATCTAAATCATTATTACTTAATATTGACTCAATAAATGGGATTTCATCCTCTGAGTAAATATAATTCTTTTCTTTTCTCGTAAGTTCATGTAAAAGTGAAGGGACCGAATGCTTGAATTTTTCAGAAACTTCATATTCATCATCACTAAAATGAAGAATCGGATCCATTGCATAACATGATTCGTCAGCCGTAATCGTTCCATCTGCATCCACTAGGAAGATTTTATAATCCTTATCCACCACTGGTACATAAGCAATCCCTTTAATTATAGATGACACAACCGGTTTTCTATAACAATTCTGATATAAGACCACCTGTCTAGCTTCCGGTCTAAGAACTGCTACCCGTTGTATATACATAAACGGGCCAATCAATTCTGCGAAATCGTGATAATTATGGTTTTTAGATATAACTTCCTGATATATTACTGTCAGATTCTCATTAATTCTCTCTCTTTGAAGCTGACTTAATGCAAACTCTTCCATACTCGGAACATACTCATTATATAACCTGGGTTTTTTCCACTTCATAGAGATCATATTAACAAACAAATATGCTTTTCTATCTTCCTGGAGGTTGTTTGGATATCTAAAATATATCAACACCTGTTCAGGAATATCTGTAACACTGTCTAGTGGTAGCGAATTAAGATAAGCTTCATATAATCCATTTACATTAAGCTCTTTATCGATTCCAGCTCTATACCAGATTGAAGCTTCTTCATCAAAGTGCTCATATCTGATCAAATATTCAATAATAGCAAGCAAGAGCTCATTTGAAGGGACAGCGTTATAGCCTGCCTCTGAAATAGTCAGCACACCTGTTTTAAATTCTTCCTCAGATCTAAGAAGTTCAGGGATCTGACCTGTAACATCCTTGGTCAGAATCTCTCGTTTTCTTGCGAAATTAAGTACAGCCATTGTAAAACTGTCCATTTTCTGGATAAGGTAAGGATTGCTTCTGAAAATAGAGTACGCCTCAGCAAGGAGAATCGGGCAATTATATCCGGATACGATCCACTGTCTGATATCCTTAAGCTTTCTTGCCGGATCATTAACATATTCATTTCTAAGGTATAGGAGAAAAACAAATATCCTATAATCCTCTGGATTCATTCTAAATATCTTTTCGATTTCGTCTGTCAGTTTTCCCTGATACTGTTCATCAGAATCGATAATAATGCATAGATATAAAAGATATGCCCATTCAAAAGAATTGTGATTGATGATATCTTCCTTCAGGTCTCTTATCAACCATAGGGCTTTCTGCCTTTCCTTAGACAATATCCTCGAATGACACAAAAGCAATCTGTGAAAAATAGGAAGTCTATATGCCAGATATTCTTCTTCATCAGATTTTTCAGTTTTAAATTCCCCAAATTTAAAATCTAACTTTTCAAAATCAGCCCTGTCATGAATCTTACCCTCATTGTCAAAATATACAGCTGGGTCAAAAGTTTTCTTTTTTGATTCTTCAGCCTTATATAATATTATTAAATTGTCATATAATTTCTTAGAGAAAACATGAAGTTCTAGTTTACCTACTCTGAAGTCAATTAATTCATCATATACTTCTGTTTTAAGATTTGATATTCGAAGGTTAAGCTTTCTTTCCGCATCACTATCATCTGGTAACGTAGCCTTGACTTCTAGCTTTTTTGTAGAACTTCCATCATAGAAACTGATACATCCATAATTCTTTCCAGCATGCATCTTATCTTTTCTTATGAAAAAATCATATCCAAATTCACGTCCGAGAAAATCTCCTTCATTTACCGTAGCCTTAGTGATTTCAATAAAAGGAGCATCGCACTTTATTGTAATAAGGAGTCTTCCCCATGTAGTTCTCTTAATATTAACTGAAGCCTTCTGATCTGCTTCAATTTCTTCAAATGAGATTTCATTTTTATCTAATTCAAAGTCGAGCTTTTCCTTAATACCAGCCTCTTCGAGGAAATTCTCAAGATTTGCGGCAGAATGGACAGCTTCATAGTATCCTTTATACAATAGTCTGAGATCCGGCTCTTGCTTAATCATAAATCCGGCAAATCCCTTGCTGTAGAAAACACTCATTCCCTCTGTAAAGTCAACTTCACAGAGTCTTGAAAAATCTTCAAGTGTCTTGATACTTCCTGCTGATGAATTAACTGGAAGCCCCTCAAAGCAGAAATTAAATGGGACTTTTTTTCTTCCCATATTATATGTTATGTCAAAGAAACCATTAAATGTATCACCATTCTGGAATCCTTCAGATATAGTATGAAAAGGAACGGTTATGTCAGTTCCTTCAAATTCTGGTTTGTCACATATCACATAAGGATTGGAAGAATATACAAATCCTTTAATGACAACCTTATTAAGAGACATGATTCTAAAGGCACCGTCTATATTCTGCCCTTCATATCCGGTTACACTTATAGAGGACGGTGCAATATCACATTTGGGTATTTCATCGTCAAATCTGTCCTCAGATATTCGCCAGATTCTCCTTCTCAAACCATTGCTCCTTCAAAATTTAAGTCATTAAGTAAAGTATCATTTTTTCAAGTCTAAAAAATACTGAGACATGAACTAATCTTAATATTGCATGTAACAGTTGAATTATTACTAATTAATAGCTAAAATACATAATCGTATTATATCCCACAATATCTAGTATATTTTACCATACTTAAAGCTATTTTTTAATATATTTTGGAGGAAATATGTCATTAAACGAAAAACATTTTCACGGAAGTGATATGGAAGAAATCTCACGAGTCTATAATATACCGGAAAACTCCATAATAAATTTTGCATCAAATGTTAATCCATACGGATGTTCTGATAAATTAAAAGAACATTTAATTAGTTGTATTGATGTTATTGAACGATATCCTGATCGGGACTATTCAGCGCTTAGATACAGCATTGCGGAATATTGTAATGCTTCTCCCGAAAATATAATCGTTGGTAACGGATGTTCCGAACTGATCGAATCTTTTATTAAGGTTATTTCTCCAGATTCTGCAACTATTATTTCTCCAACATATTCTGAATACGCTCATGCAGTTGAAATTTCCGGGGGAAAATCAGTTTTTTTTGAGCTAAACAGTGAACATGATTTTGAATTAGATTTAAATGAATTAAAAAAATCATTTTCTAATGATACAAATCTTCTGATAATCTGCAATCCTAACAATCCTACCTCAAAGCTCATCTCTCTATCGGGCATAGAAGATATTGTTAAATATTGTTTTAATAAAAATATTCAAGTCATAATTGATGAGACATATATAGAATTTGTTGCTGACCACACAAAAATGTCTGCTGCTTCACTTACAGATAGATATAATAACCTGTCTGTACTAAGAGGTACTAGCAAATTTTTTTGTTGTCCCGGTCTTAGACTTGGATATGCCATAACCGGAAATGATAATTTAAAAACCAGTCTAAAAAATACTATGAGTCCTTGGGCTGTTAGTTCTATAGCAGAAGCTGCCGGCCAGTTTATTTTTTCTGACAACGATTATATATCAGAAATATCAGATAAAATGAATCTTGAACGAACAAGAATGTTTAATGCCTTCAAAGATTCTAATATTTTTAAAGCATATAAGCCAGAAGCTAATTTTATGCTTTTAAAAATACTTGATAACGACCTATATAGTACTGAAATATTTGAAAATGCCATTAAATCTGGGCTAATGATTCGTGATTGTAGCGATTTTATAGGATTAAGCAATCGATTTATCAGATTTTGTTTTTTGCTTCCTGGTGAGAATGACAGGTTAGTAAAATTATTAAAATCATATAGATAATTCAAAATTAATTAGTATACATCAAGAAGTTTTGATAATATCAAGAAACTGCACACAAGGAGTGTGCAGTTTCTTTTGATTTACATAATATTACTCATTTACATTATCTATTTAGAAATTCGTCGATTCCCTTTGCAGCTGCTTTTCCAGCTCCCATTGCAAGAATAACTGTTGCAGCACCGGTAACAGCATCACCACCAGCATATACAGCTCGCTTTGATGTCTCACCATTTTCTTCTTTGGCGATTATACAGCCTCTTCTATTCACCTCAAGTCCATCAGTTGTTGATGAAATAAGCGGGTTCGGTGATGTTCCAAGGGACATGATCACTGTATCACAATCAATCTCATATTCACTGTCAGGTATTTCAACCGGTCTTCTACGTCCTGACTCATCAGGCTCACCAAGTTCCATTTTTATAACCTTAATACTCTTGACCCAGCCCTTTTCGTCAGCAAATATTTCAATAGGATTTTGAAGAAGATCAAATATTATTCCCTCTTGCTCTGCATGATGAACTTCTTCCTTACGAGCCGGTAGTTCTTCCATGCTTCTTCTATAAACCACATGGACTTCTCCTCCGAGACGAAGCGCTGTTCTGGCAGCATCCATAGCCACGTTGCCGCCGCCTACAACAACGACTTTTTTACCTTTCCAAATAGGTGTATCGTAATCCATAAATGCCTTCATCAGATTATTTCTCGTCAAAAACTCATTGGCTGAAAATACTCCATTGGACTGTTCACCAGGTATTCCCATGAATTTCGGTAATCCTGCTCCTGATCCGATAAATATTGCATCAAACCCCATATCATTCAGGAGTTCATCCACATTTATTGTTTTTCCAACTACCACATCAATTTCAATCTTGACTCCAAGAGCCATTACGTTTTCTACTTCTTTTTTGACGACATCATCTTTGGGTAATCTGAATTCAGGAATACCATATACCAGCACTCCTCCGGCCTCATGAAGAGCTTCAAAAATAGTAACTTCATAACCTTTTTTGGCCAGATCCCCTGCACAGGTTAGACCCGAAGGGCCAGCACCGATAACTGCAACTTTCTTTCCGTTTTTTTCAGAAGGAGCTATCGGCTTGATATCATGATTTCTTGCCCAATCTGCCACAAATCTCTCCAGCTTACCAATCGAAACAGGTTCGCCCTTGATTCCTCTTATGCATACTCCTTCGCACTGAGTCTCCTGAGGGCATACTCTTCCGCAGACTGCAGGCAGTGTAGATGATTCAGATATTATCTGATATGCCTTTTCAAAATTTCTATTTTTTACTTCCTGTATAAATGCCGGAATATTGATAGAAACAGGACATCCTCCTACACATCTTGGATTTTTACAATCAAGACATCTCTCAGCCTCTAAAACTGCCTCTTCCTCTGTGTATCCAAGACAGACTTCTTCAAAATTCTTTGCTCTTTTAGCTGGATCCTGCTCAGCAACCGGAACTCTTTTTAATACGTCCATTATTTGTCACCTCCGCAACTTCCACAGCCACCATGATGTGTATCACCCTCTTGAACAGCTAGTGTCTTTCTGCCTTCTTCAGTCTTGTACTGAGACTGTCTCTTCATTGCAAGGTCAAAATCTACCAAATGTCCATCAAACTCCGGCCCATCTACACATGCAAATCGAACCTCACCACCTACTATGAGTCTGCAGGCACCACACATTCCGGTTCCATCTACCATTATTGGATTCATGGACACAACTGTATGAATCTCTAATTTCTTTGTAAGCAGACATACAAATTTCATCATTATCATAGGTCCGATTGCAACACACCAGTCGAATTTTTGACCTGCATCCACAAGAGCCTGTAACTGATCAGTTCCCATTCCATGAAAACCAAACGAGCCATCATCCGTTGTAATATGAAGGTCTTCGGTTACTTTTTCCATCTTATCTGTGTAGAAAAGAAGCTCTTTGTTTCGAGATCCCATAATAACTGTGGATTCTATACTATGCTCATGCAACCACTTGACCTGGGGATATATAGGTGCAGTTCCAACGCCTCCGGCTATAAAAACAATTTTTTTCTTCTTTATCTCATCAAGATTTTTTTCTCTGCAAAGTTCTGAAGGCTGACCCAGTGGACCAACAAAATCTCTAAACGAGTCTCCTTCACCAAGCTCTGTCATTCGAAGAGTTGATGCTCCAACCGTCTGAAATACTATTGTTACAGTTCCGTTTTGCCTATCATAATCACAGATAGTAAGAGGAATTCGTTCACCCTCTTCATCCATTTTCACAATAATAAACTGTCCCGGAAGACAGGATTTTGCAATCAAAGGGGCTTCAACAACATATTCGTAGATCTTTTCCGCTAAAAGCTTCTTTTTTAAAATCTTGTACATAGTTTTTCCTTCCATAACTTAATCATAACAGTTTCATCGTATCATCAACCGAGATATGTTTTGTACGGTTTTATATTGGTATATTTCTAAATAGCTAATTAAAATAAACCAGCTCATCCTCAGGTTTATCTGCTTCTTCTATGGAAACAGGATATAAAACAGGGCCTTTGCCCTTATATTCTCTTGAAAATTCGTTTTTAACCTTAGCCCTCAAATGTATCCAACTCTTATGACCGATTTTATCCGAATCCTTATACTTACATTTCAACCCTAGAAAAGTAATATCCTCCACACAGCATGTCATAGCAAAACGTCCAGGGACAATTGTTCCCGACTTAAGCTTACCATCTCCGTCCTTTGGATTATATACAAGTGCAAGGAAAGACACGATCTTGCCGTCATATTTCTTGGGATTATCCATTACATCCGTAAACCAAATTGCATAATCTGAATCACTGATCTCGATTTCATCCTTGGAAATATCAAAGGGAAGTTCATCAGGTCTGTCATCAATTGTTCCGTCTTCTCTCTCATAAGCGATCTGAGCAGGTCTATTAAATGCCTTGATTCCTGTTCTAAACTTGGCTCTAGGAGTATCATCGGTACATCTGTTAAAGATAACGACCTCTGCTTTTTTCAGCTGATTGACCATCATCTGTCTCATGTTAAGAAGATACATGTCAAAAGTAGTCGCATCCACAGTAGCAAGAGATTGAACAATCATCCAATCCTTAGGAAGAAAACCTTCCTCATAAACCTTCTCAGGATCCCATGTTCCATTATATTCAATAAAAACAGAATCAGGCAGATATTCCTTATCCAGTTTTTCTAGACTATCCAGATTAAAAGTATCTTCGCCAAGGTTTACGACCTTAGCATGTATCTTGTCCATCTCAGCTAAATCATATTCTTCATCTCCATCTTCAAGAGAAATAATTAGAATACTATCTAGATCCTCTGCGAATCCATTTTGGATCAATGTCTGTTGAATAAGAGATGTTTTACCACTGTCCATGAATCCTGTAAAAAAATATACGGGGACTTCTGCCATTTGCTATTCCTCCAAATTACTGTCTTTCATCGATTATCTGTAAAAATAAATCTAGTAGCTAATACTTTATAGTCCAAAAAGTTCAAAAAGTTCATGTTCCTTAAGATCAGTTCCAATTACTACAATTCTTCCTGTTACATCCGGTGATCCTTCTCTTATCTCATATTCTCCTGCTACGAAGTCAAAATAAGCCCACTTTCCATCGGTTGTAGGGAGCATTCCCTTAGATCTAAGGATATTTCCATATTCATCAGTCTCAGAAAGAGTTTTAAGCGCTGATTCAATCCTTGCTTTTTCAAAAATATGAGCTGTCTCTTTTCCGATACTGTCAAAAATATCATCAGCATGATGATGACCGTGATGATGATGTTCATGTTCTTCTTCATCATGGCGATGATTCTCATGTTCTTCTTCATCATGGTGATGATGTTCATGTTCTTCTTCGTCATGGTGATGATGTTCATGTTCTTTTTCGTCATGGTGATGATGTTCATGTTCTTCTTCGTCATGATGATGATGTTCGTGTTCTTTTTCATCAGCCTCATGTGCCTCAAGTGCTTTAATACTTACTTCAAGGTTCTCTTTACCTTCAATTGCAGATAATATCTTAGCGCCATCCAGCTTGACAAGAGATGTTGTTACGAGGAGTGCCTTGTCATTTTTTTCTTTAAGAATGGCTACAGTTTCATCCAATTTTTCCTGATTCATCTCTTCCGAACGGCTAAGGATTATTGTTGTAGCATACTCAATCTGATTATTAAAGAACTCGCCAAAAGCCTTCATCTGTTTCTTGGCTGTTTTAGCATTGACAACAGTCACAAGAGCATTGAGCTTTGTGTTGTCATTCTCTTTTGAAAAATCGATAACAGATGTCATTACATCTGAGAGTTTGCCAACCCCAGATGGTTCAATAATGATTCTGTCCGGATTGAATCTATCCATTACTTCTCTTAGATTCTTTGCAAAATCTCCAACCAAAGTACAGCATATACATCCGGAATTCATTTCTGTGATCTCAATACCTGTATCCTTGAGAAATCCTCCATCAATTCCTACTTCTCCAAATTCATTCTCAATAAGTACAACCTTTTCACTTTTTAGAGATTCCTCTAAAAGTTTTTTTATCAGTGTAGTTTTTCCAGCTCCTAAGAATCCGGAAACTATATCAATTTTAGTCACTTTAAATGTCCTTTCTTATCCTAATTTCATCTTAATTATATCTTATTCTTATTTAACTCTTGTTCTGCTCTTGTCTTACTTTTATCCCTACCTTTGCTTAACCGCCAGTATCTAGATTTAACATTAAAAATTTCACATATCAAATCCTTCATATCAAGTCTTAAGCAAAAATTCATCAAAAACCATGCTGAATGCATTCAGCATGGTTTTTGATGCTTTGATATTTGTTTTTACATACGATCAGGAGCATTGAATCCTAACAGATCTATACAACAAAGAAGAAGTCTCTCTGTCACTTCTAGAAGTCTGATATATTCTCCCTTAACATTCGAATCTTCCTCTGCCATAATCTTGGTCTCATGATAGAAATGATTGAATGCATCACATACAGAATATACATATGAACAAATCTTATGTGGTGCTTTCTCATCATAAGATGATTTCATTACTTCTGAGAATCTAGACAGTGTAAGCATCAGATTCTTATCACTTTCTCCCTGAGGTTCTGTGATCTTCTTAACAGGATTTTCACCACATTCTTCCAAATAACGTCTAAGGATAGATCTGATCCTTACTATTGTATATAAGATATAAGGGCCTGTGTTTCCTTCAAATGAAGTGAAACGATCCATATCAAATATATAATCCTTGGAAGCCTGATTCGAAAGATCACCATACTTAAGCGCAGCCAGACCAACTATCTTTGCAGTTTCTCTTGCCTCATCCTCTGACATTGACTCATTAGATTTAATCTTTTCAAACATTGTATTGTCAATCTCATCAAGAAGAGATTCCAGACGCATAACTCCGCCCTCTCTTGTCTTGAAGGGCTTACCATCCTTGCCGTTCATAGTACCAAATCCGATAAACTGGAGTTTTTCGTTCTTAGGTACTATTCCAACCTTTTTAGCACAACGGAAAAGCTGAACGAAATGAAGATCCTGTCTCTTATCAACAACATAAACCACCTCATCAGCGTGATAATCCTGCATTCTCCATACAAGAGTTGCCAGATCTGTTGTATTATAGTTAGCAGCTCCGTCCGACTTGAGCACCATTATAGGAGGCATATCTACCTTGTCTTCAGGTTCATCTACATCTACTACAAGAGCGCCTTCACTCTCATAAGCATATCCATCGTCCTTAATTTTCTGGATCATATCTTTTATATAAGGATCTGCATCAGACTCGCCCTTCCACATTTCAAAGTGTACATTAAGTCTGTCGTAGATTCCTCTCATATCACTTACGGATACATTGATTATATGCTTAAAGATCTCGGTATATCCTATATGACCATTCTGTAATAGATATGTAGCTTCAAGAGCTCTTTTATGAAATTCTTCATCAGTCTTAGATTTTTTTGAGCCTGTAGGATAAATGTCTTCAAGCTCACCAATTGTAAATGGAGCCTCTTTAGGATATTCTCCCTTAAAATCAGGATCAAAGTAAGGAAGTTCAGGATGTCTATCCTGAAGCTCACATATAATCTGTCCTAGCTGTGTACCCCAGTCTCCGAGATGGATATCTCCATAAACATTATTGCCGGCGAATTTAAGTATTCTCTTAATCGATTCACCTATAACTGCTGCTCTAAGATGCCCTACATGAAGCGGCTTTGCCACATTAGGACCACCATAATCAACAAATATCGTTGTAGGATTTGCAACTTTTTCATATCCAAGTCTCTCACGATCTCTTCTCATCGCATCGACATAATCACCTAAAAAAGCACTTTGAAGCTTGAGATTGACAAATCCAGGTCTCACTGCCTCAGCTTCTGAAAATATATTGCTTGATTCAAGATTCTTTGCAATTGTCTCTGCAATATCCATTGGATTTTTCTTGTACTGCTTAGCCGCAGCAAGAGCACCATTACATTGATATTCGCAGAGGTCAGGACGATTTGAGACAGAACACATGGCAAACTTTTCATCATAGCCAGCTTCTGTAAAACCTCTCCTCATCTCTTCTGTTATAAGTTGAAGAATTGTTTTCATGTTGAGTACATCCTTTTCTATTAGTTACAATTATTTTACTTTTTCACCGTCTGAACTTCAGATGCCTCTTTGGCCTTCTGTTCTTTTACTACTGCAAGTATTTTATCTTTCAAGTCCCGGGACTTATCCTTGACCCTTGAAGGGGTCGACGGATTACCTAGGAGATTAGCGACCAGCTTTGATGCCACATCGTACTTTTTGAAATAAATAGCCATATTAGCAAGCATAAATTCCAATGTTGATGTCTGCATTCCGCAAAAAGGAGGGATTTCAGTACTTATAGCCTGGATAAATCCTTCATATGCCTGCTTGTAAAAAACGTCATATTCAGCTTTTTTCTGCTTTAATAAAGCCTTATCCTCGTCTGTTTCTCTTGGAAGCTCTTTCATCTGTCCTCGTAGAAGCCATGCAATCTTTAGACATATATATGCCTTATCTGACAGTTTGGCTCTTTTTGCCATATCACATATAAGAGCGAGCCTGAGGCGATCGATTGCCACATCATAAGAGTAGGTTTCTTCATCTTTAACCTCTCCTGGCTTATATTTTGATGTTACCTCTTCTCTTATCAACCTTCTCTGAGTAGGCGACAAATGTTCAAATTCCTTATTAAGAGCTGCATATCCACAATAAGGACAAACAGTGGTGTCATACTTTACAGTATCTACACCATCAAAATTAGGCCTTAGATCCTCATCCGCCTCTTTTCTCTTTATCTTACCTGTTTTAATCTGTTTAGTATTAAAAGTTTTATCACAAATAGGGCATGTACACTTATGGTCAAGCAAAAAATCTTTTTCTTCTAGAATCTTGACCTCAGCCGTACCCTTTTTTTCCTTCTTTTGGGCAGTCTTCTCATCACTGGTAATATCTAATTCCTTGTTGCCAGAAAATCCAAACTTTTCCAAACCAGAAAATAAGTTCATATATTTCTCCTTAATTTCTAAAAATTGGTCTTACTTTGCTGTTTCGGGTAATTTAAAACTGCTCTTTAATGATACAACTCTATTAAATACCAGACTCTCAGGGTTTGAATCCTTAGAATCTACACAATAAAACCCATCTCTTACAAACTGAAAACCATCATAAGCCATCGATCCGTTCACACATGGTTCAATGTAACAATCCTTAAGTACAACCTTAGAGTTAGGGTTTAGGTTGATAGAACCATCCTCATTATATACTCCTAGCTCTTCATTAACCAGATTTTCATACAATCTTACTTCCGCCTTGACTGCAGTAGGACATGAAACCCAGTGAATCGTTCCTCTTACCTTACGTCCGTCCGGAGTATCTCCTCCTCGGCTCTCAGGATCATAATCAGCATGAACTACTGTTACTTCTCCGTTTTCATCTGTTTCATAACTTGTACATGTTACATAATATGCATTCATCAGACGAACTTCATTGCCTACAAACAGTCGTCTATACTTAGACGGAGGTTCAACCATAAAGTCATCTCTCTCTATATAAAGCTCTCTTGAGAAAGGAACTTCTCTGTCCCCCAGCTCAGGATTTTCAACATTATTTGCAATTTTCACAAGTTCTGTTTCACCCTCAGGATAATTGTCAATAACAAGTTTGACCGGATGAAGAACTGCCATTATTCTTTTGTCCTTATGCTTGAGATCTTCTCTCACGCAATATTCAAGCATAGCATAATCAGCAGATGCATTGCTCTTTGTGATTCCAAGAAGTTCTACAAACTTTCTGATCGATTCAGGAGTAAATCCTCGTCTCTTAAGACCTGCGATAGATACAAGTCTAGGATCATCCCAACCATCAACGATACCATCCTCTACGAGTTTTTTGATGTATCTTTTTCCAGTGACAACATTTGTAAGATATAGCTTTGCAAATTCAATCTGTCTAGGAGGCATTTCCCATTCAGTTTCATTCACGACCCAATCATACAGTGGTCTGTGATCTTCAAACTCCAAGGTACAAAGAGAATGTGTGATTCCCTCAACAGCATCCTCAATAGGATGAGCAAAATCGTACATAGGATAGATACACCACTTATCGCCTGTTCTCTGATGAGACATATGGGCAACCCTATATATAATAGGATCTCTCATATTGATATTAGGTGATGACATATCGATTCTTGCACGAAGCACCATCTCACCATCAGCATATTTTCCAACCTTCATATCCTCAAATATCTGAAAATTTTCATCAACTGATCTATTAATATTAGGATCGTCCTTACCTGGTTCCGTAAGTGTGCCTCTATATTCTCTTATCTGATCTGCGGTAAGATCTGAACAATAAGCCTTACCCTTCTTTATGAGAAGAACAGCCTTCTCATACATAATGTCAAAATAATCGGAAGCATAATATATCTTGTCTCCGAAATCCGCTCCAAGCCATTCGATATCAGACCTGATCGATTCAACAAATTCAGACTTTTCCTTGGTAGGATTAGTGTCATCGAATCTCATGTGGAATACTCCACCATACTCTTTAGCTATACCGTAATTCAATATTATTGACTTGGCATGTCCAATATGAAGATAACCATTGGGCTCCGGCGGAAAACGTGTCACAACATGATCATAAATTCCGTCTTCAAGATCCTTATCAATAGCTTGCTCAATAAAATTTTTGGTTTTTATCTCTTCTTCCATTTATATGCTTCCCTTAATAATTAGTATATTTATCAATCAGTTTCTTTTTGGTTCAATTTATTTTACCATCATATGTCATCAGCTCTTATGCACATGAGTAAATAAATGATCCTGGCAATATTCATAATTACCATTACACTTAGAACAAAATCTAAATTCAAGTTCCGGATTAGTTATATCCGTTCTTCCACATATGCAACATTTATGCTTGGGAATGGGTCCCGAACTGCCTGACTTGCCCATATTACCATAGGCCCGCTTAAATGCAGCCTTTCTTTTACGCTCCTTGGGAGCGATCCGGTAATAATCTCTTGTAGACAGATAATAAATCGCAAAGTTAAGAAGTGAAGATACAATAACTATTCTATCTCCGGCTCCTCCTGTGGCAAGATCAACTATGATAAAAGCAGCATATACAAGTGCCAGCCATTTCATCTTTATAGGGATAATAAAATACAGCATTATCTGCATATCAGGATAGCACAGTGCAAAAGCCAGGAAAATGGACAGATTAATATAATTTGTAGTAAACGCATAGCTCATAGCATATGAAGAAGTTACATCGCCACCTGTAAGTGCAAACAGTATAAATGCTCCGATTATTGTGAAAATTATTCCACCGAATATATATACATTAAATCGGAATACTCCCCATGTTCTCTCCAGAACCATTCCCAACTGCCAATAAAATATCATCATGATAATACCTAATATCAGATGATTTTGATCCGGTGGCACCAACAGCCATGATATAATTCTCCAAAACTGCGGTATCGGAAAACCATTGGTAGCATGAATTATCTGATAAGGATCCAATGTCAGATATGTCAGAAAATCCACACCGGTAATATATCTCCCGAAATGAAGGAGGTACCCGATTATGTAACCTCCGATCATGTAATTCATTAGTCTGGGAATAGCAAATCTCCCAAACTTTCTTTCAAGTTTGTCCCACATTAAATAGCTCCTAAATAATCATATTTTTTCACTCTGAATAAAATATTATAGCAAGGTCAGTGATAAAATACAAATATATGTATGAAATAATTGATCTTAATAGTGTTCAAAAATCAATATTATTTTATAGTAGGCCTAAAAAGGTCTTTGATTCTGTCTCTACAAAATTGGTTATCTGTCTCTTTACCTTTACTCTTCTCAATGTTGTAATAGTTTAAGTTAAATTACAAAAAATTTTATTTGATATATATGCTATCAAATTGTATAATCCATACTTGGTTTTAATAGGAAAGGAAATTCTTTAATGTCTAAAAATGAACTTTATAAATTTGGAATCGATATTGGTTCCACTACTGTAAAGATTGCCGTACTTTCACCCGATAACAAATTAATATTTTCTGATTACGAGAGGCATTTTGCCAATATCAGAGAAACTCTTCATTCTCTTGTAAAAAAAGCATATGAAGTAACCGGGGAATGTATAGTAGCCCCTGTTATCACAGGCTCAGGCGGGTTAACTCTTGCGAAACATCTTGGAATAACTTTTGTTCAGGAAGTTATCGCTGTATCCACCGCTTTAACCAATTATGCACCACAGACAGATGTCGCCATTGAGCTCGGTGGAGAAGATGCCAAAATCATTTATTTTGAAAATGGTAATGTAGAACAGAGAATGAATGGAATCTGTGCCGGTGGTACAGGCTCTTTTATTGACCAGATGGCTTCTCTCCTGCAGACTGATGCTGAGGGTCTAAATGTCTATGCCAAGGATTATAATGCTATATATACCATAGCTTCACGCTGTGGCGTTTTTGCAAAAACAGATATTCAGCCTCTTATAAATGAAGGTGCTTCTCACGAAGATCTGGCTGCATCTATTTTTCAAGCTGTCGTCAATCAAACAATAAGTGGACTTGCATGTGGCAAGCCTATCAAAGGTCATGTTGCCTTTCTAGGTGGCCCTCTTCACTTTTTGGATCAGTTAAGAGAAAGCTTTATCCGTACTCTTAAGCTAGATGAAGAACATACTATCATCCCTGAGAATTCTCACCTGTTTGCCGCTATTGGTTCAGCTCTTTCCTACAAAGAAAATGAGACCAAGACCATGAGTACTCTTATGGATGAGCTGTCCCACAATATAAAAATGGAATTTGAAGTTGCCAGACTCGATCCTCTTTTTAATAATGGAGAAGAATTTAAAACATTTTCAGAGAATCACAAAAAAAGTCATGTAGAGCAGAAAGACCTAACCCAGTATCATGGGAAATGCTTTTTAGGAATCGATGCAGGAAGTACTACTACAAAACTTGCTCTAATAAGTGAAGACGGAGATCTTCTCTATTCATATTATTCAAGCAACAATGGAAGTCCTCTTAAAACAGCAGTGACTTCTATTAAAGAAATATATTCTAAGCTTCCGTCAGATACAAAAATCGTTCATTCATGTTCAACAGGATATGGCGAAGCTCTTCTGAAATCTGCTTTAAAGCTTGAGGAAGGTGAGGTAGAAACTGTATCTCACTACTATGCTGCAAAATTCTTCAATCCAAACGTTGATACAATTCTTGATATTGGCGGTCAGGATATGAAGTACATTAAGATCAAAGATCATGCTATAGACAGTGTTCAGCTCAATGAATCCTGTTCTTCCGGATGTGGCTCATTTATCGAGACTTTCGCTAAATCTCTTAATTTCTCCGTTCAGGATTTTGCAAAGGAAGCACTTTTCGCCGAGCATCCGATCGATCTTGGAACCAGATGTACTGTTTTCATGAATTCCAAGGTTAAACAGGCACAAAAAGAAGGCGCTTCTGTTGCCGATATTTCTGCAGGCCTAGCATACTCTGTTATAAAAAATGCTCTTTTTAAGGTTATCAAACTGGCAGACCCCAAAGATCTCGGTGGAAATATCGTAGTCCAGGGTGGTACTTTCTATAACGACGCTATTCTCCGTGCTTTTGAAAAAATATCAGAGCGCGAGGTAACTCGTCCGGATATTGCCGGACTTATGGGTGCTTTTGGTGCAGCACTTATTGCCATGGAAAGATATAATTTTCAGCCTTATACTACTATGCTAAATATTGATGAGATTGATGATCTGACCTACGAGACCAAGCTTCAGAGATGTCAGCATTGTAATAACCACTGTCTCCTGACCATCAACATGTTCAATGATGATCGACAGTTTATAACAGGAAATCGCTGTGAAAGAGGACTTGGTCTGGAAAAGAATAAGGATAACCTTCCTAATCTCTATGAGTATAAGTTAAAAAGGGTATTCCAGTATAAACCACTTTTAAAAGATGAAGCTCCAAGAGGAAATGTTGGTATCCCAAGAGTACTTAATATATATGAGAATTACCCGTTTTGGGCAACATTTTTTAAGTCACTTGGTTTTAGAATCATCCTCTCTCCTCAGTCTAATCGTAAAGTATATGAGCTGGGTATTGAATCGATCCCAAGTGAATCAGAATGTTATCCTGCCAAAATTGCTCATGGTCATGTACAGTGGCTGATCAATCATGATGTGGATTTTATTTTCTACCCTTGTATACCATATGAGAGAGATGAATTTCCGGACGCCAATAACCACTACAACTGTCCTATCGTGACTTCTTATGCTGAAAATATTAAAAATAATATTGAAGAAATTGCCAATGGTGAAGTGCGTTTTATGAATCCTTTCGTTGCATTTACCAACGAAAAGATATTGAGCGATCAGCTGGTCAAGATATTCAAATTTGAATTCGATATTTCAGAAGATGAAGTCAAAAACGCTGCTCATTTAGGATGGGAAGAACAGGGCGCATTTAAAAAAGACATTGAAAATAAAGGCGAGGAAACTCTTCGATATCTACAGGAAACCGGTAAGCACGGAATCGTACTTTGCGGACGTCCTTATCATATAGATCCTGAGATAAACCACGGAATACCTGACGTGATCAATTCTTATGGAATGGCTGTTCTAACAGAGGATTCTATTTCACATTTAGGTGAATTAGAGAGGCCTCTTATCGTAATGGATCAGTGGATGTTCCATTCAAGAATGTATTCAGCTGCTAATTTTGTCAAGAAAACCGATTATCTTGACGTAATCCAGCTTAACTCCTTTGGATGCGGACTCGATGCTGTAACCACTGACTGTGTAAAAGATATTTTAAATAACAGTGGAAAAATATATACATGTTTAAAAATTGATGAGGTCAATAACCTTGGCGCAGCAAGAATAAGGATAAGATCTCTTATTGCTGCCATTAATGTCAGAAAGCATAAAAAAGAGCAAGAAGAAATAGATATAGCTCCTGCTAATTATAATCGTGTAGAATTTACTGATGAGATGAGAAAAAACTATACTATTCTTGCTCCTCAGATGTCTCCTATACACTTTGACCTTATTGCTCCCGCATTTAATGCCGCCGGTTATAATCTAATCGTTCCGGATATTCCTACGAGAGAATGTATCGATCAGGGACTCCGCTATGTCAATAACGATGCTTGCTATCCTTCTCTTATGGTTGTCGGACAGCTTATGGCTGCTATTAAAAGTGGTGACTACGATCTAAATAAAACTGCTCTTCTGATATCTCAGACAGGCGGTGGTTGCCGTGCTTCAAATTACATAGGATTTATACGTAGAGCACTCGATAAGGCAGGATATCCCAATGTGCCGGTTATATCGATAAGTGCACAGGGACTGGAGAAAAACTCCGGATTCAAGATTACTCTTTCTCTTCTTCAGCATGCTCTTTATGCATTGGAATTTGGAGACATTTTCTTACGATGTGTGCTTAGAACTAGACCATATGAAGCAGTTCCAGGTTCTACAGATATGCTTCATGAGAAGTGGAAAAAGAAAGTTATTGAATTTGTAACTCAAGAGCACATGCTTTCTCATACTAAGTATAAGAAGATGTGCCGTGATATTATCAAAGACTTTGACAATCTTCCAATTAATGAAAATCTTAAAAAGCCAAGAGTCGGTATTGTAGGCGAGATACTGGTTAAATTCCTACCGGCTGCCAATAACCATCTTGCCAAGCTTCTGGAATCAGAAGGTGCCGAGGCAGTTATTCCTGACCTTACAGATTTCCTCTTATATAGTTTTTACAACACAAACTTTAAAGAAGAAAATCTCGGAACCAGCAAGCGTGTAATGAGAAGATCAAATCTTGCCATTCATTTCTTTGAATGGTTGAGATCTGCCGCAAGAGTTGAATTCGACAAGAGTAAGCATTTTGAGGCTCCCTGCCATATAGATAAGTTGGCAGAAATGGCAAAACCTATTGTATCTCTTGGTAATCAAACAGGTGAGGGATGGTTCCTTACCGGTGAGATGATGGAGCTCATGGATACAGGTTCTAACAATATCATCTGTATTCAGCCTTTCGGATGTCTTCCTAACCATATTGTAGGTAAGGGAGTTATCAAGAAAATAAGAAGTGAACATCCTGAGTCCAATATTGTAGCCATTGACTATGATCCCGGTGCCTCAGAAGTTAATCAGCTTAATCGTATCAAGATGATGCTTACCAATGCTGTCAAAAACATGAATCAGGAATAAAGTCTGATATAATATTTCTAGTTATAGCTATATTTATTATTTAATTAAAATAATATATAGCCAGAAACACAAAAATGACTTCCAGCCTTGAGCCGGAAGTCATTTTTTAGTATTAGATAAAATATACTTTTATATTTTGAATTATTGTTCCAATATTTCCAGACTATCAAATACACGCTCATAATCACTTCGTTT
>JAKPAB010000227.1 GCA_029779695.1 Bacillota bacterium
TACTGTGGTGGTGTTCCAGTTAATTCGCTTTTCATAACTAAATTGCCAGATTTATCATAAAATTCTACAACTCTAAACTTGCCAGCAGCGTATTCATCCATTCTAATAATTTTGCCGACATTAGTAGAAATGTCTTTGCGTATTGATGTTATTTCACCTAAAACTTTTACTTCCGATTGCGGTCTTTCTTCATATCTCATACTCATCACACCAATACGCAAAATGCGTCATAAGAATAACCACCTTCTCTAAACTTATGTCTGATACCATGTAATATTGTATCATATGCCACAGTGTTATCTTCATTCATAATTTTGAATTTGCATGGATAAGGTGCTATTTCATCTAATCTGTTCGGTATTACAGATATTTCTAAGTGTTTCTTTCTAAATGGACTATTTTTGTATCTTAAATACGTTGTCTCAAGTAAATCTTTGTTCTGCAAAATCGGAAAGTCTAAAGTAAAAGTAGGGTCTACAGTGCTAACTTCATCTATATACTGGTTCAATGGCACTTCTTCTTTAACTGGTTTAATACCATCTACAGTTCCGCTGAATATCATCAAGCTGTTTACTGTAGTCGGTATTATGTAATAGAATACAGCGCCTCCGCCGTAATAACAAGAAGCGTTACCTGTTTCGTCTACATCTAAATACATGTAACCAGTAGGATTGTATCTGTCTGGTTTGTAATACTGTATAAACACATCTCTGTCTACTGGAACCATTACTTCCATTGTTTTATTTAACTGGCTTTGAGTAAAACGTGGTGTTCTGCCTTTGATGGTGATACTAACCCTTTCTCCACTGTCAAAATCGTATCTTACAGCAGAAGAAGGAATGCCCAAACCACCTATTACAACTGCTCTAACATCTGTCACACTGTTAACATCAACCTGCTGATTAGGGAATATGTAATCTCCTGACATATACAAATTTTCTAATGTTACCCAATCAGCCATTATTTCTCCTTTAAGATTAGCCCACAGCACAGCTCCAACAGATTGAGATAAGCTTGATAGAATGCTAAAAT
>JAKPAB010000272.1 GCA_029779695.1 Bacillota bacterium
CAATCACTATTCGTCTGCCGATGAAAGCGCTGTGGTTTCCGATTTTATAGAGAGCTTTAAGAAAAAATACAATAAAGAGCCCGATGCATTCAATGCTCTTGGGTATGATCTGGCCAGATTTGTTGCCGACGCGCTGGAACGTGTTGAAAAGATCGACGGCGAGTCCCTCAAAAAGGCATTGGAAGAAACTACAAACTTTGATGGTGTTACCGGAAATTTCAGCGTAGATGAGAATCACAATGTGGTTAAGGATATTATCGTTATTGAATTGAAGGATGGAGTACAGCATTCAACGTACAGGGTCAGCAATTAATTGTTTCAGGGATGGTATAAATTTATACTATATTTGCGAATGCGGTATATAAGTGAGGCATTGTTGTGTCCTCACTTATATACATTTTATTATATTTTATGAACAAATACAGGCAAGTTATTGACCATCCTGAAAGCCGTGGTAATATGTCAAGTACGGGGATTTGTGTGAGGAATGATCAACTTTCACGGCAAAAGCATGAATGAATATATTACCATGGAATAAATTACAGATAAACAAAAGGAGCCATATTTAGTAAACTATAGAACATCGAGAAAAATAAAAGTGAGGTCAAAATAATGGATAGGAAACGACTATATATGGGAAGTTTTTTTAATTATTTCATGGTAATATATGATTCAAGGCAACAAGGGAAAGTTAAACATAAACTGATAGATATACTTTTCATTGTGGTATCTGCGACATTATGCAATTGTAATGAGTGGGAAGAGATAGAAGAATGGGCTAAAGCAAAAGAAGAATGGCTCAGACAATATTTGGAATTACCCAATGGAATTCCTTCATGGTACACGATGGAGCGGGTAATGGATGTAATTGACCCGAAACAGTTTGAGAAATGTTTTGTAGAGTGGATGAGGGAAGTTACGCAGGTAAAAGAAGGGGATGTAGTAGCTATTGATGGGAAAGCGATGAGAGGCACTGCGGATAGAAGGGCAGGCAAAAAAGCAATTAATATAGTAAGTGCATGGTGCAGCGGTGATAAGCTAGTACTGGGGCAGGTAAGGGCGGGCGAAAAAAGTAACGAGATCAGAGCAATACCGGAGCTGTTGGACATGCTATTCATAAAAGGAGCCATAGTTACAATTGATGCTATGGGATGCCAGAAAGAGATTGCAACAAAAATAGTGAAGGAGAAGAAAGCAGATTATGTATTATCTCTTAAGGGTAATCATGAAATTATAAGGGGAGAAGTAGAAGAATATTTTAAAGATGCGGAGCAGAATGGGTTTAAAGATGAAAAGATTCTGCAATATAGGACATTAGAGAAGGGACACGGCCGGATAGAAGAACGGCTTTATTACTATTCGACTGATATTGGATGGATGGAAGGAAAAAAGGAGTGGACGAAGTTAACAGGGATAGGGATGGTAATACGAAGAACGGAAAAGGATGGAGAAAAGACAGAAGAGAGAGCATTTCACCTAGGGAGTGTGAAGACAGCGGAAGAATACGCTAAGGGAGTAAGGTTACACTGGGGGATAGAAAGTACTCACTGGAGTCTTGATGTAACATTCCGGGAAGATGCAAGCCGGACGAGGAAAGGATGTGCGCCCCAGAATTTAGCATTATTAAAGAGGCTGGCACTTAACATGGTAAAGAAAGATACACAGAGGTATCCGAAAAAGAGTTTAAAGAGGAGAAGGTTTATAGCGTTACTAAATGAGGATTATCTTGATTATATATTTTCAATAAACTTTAGTTAAGGAAGCTATAACAGGGTTATATTCTTTTAAGAGGAAATATGGTTTATATAGTGATGAAACAAAAGAAAGGGGTTATTACGGCTATTAGAAGTACCATAACATAGTAATAGCGGAATCAATTTCATACAATGAACAATATTTACTCTGT
>JAKPAB010000279.1 GCA_029779695.1 Bacillota bacterium
TATCTATCGATGTTAAAGGATATTCACTTTTTAAAATAGGCCTAACCGGTGTAGTTACATATTTAAAACCATTATCACGGGCAAGAGAAATCATTTCTTTTAATACAAGAGAGCTTATTCCCTTACCTTGATGTTTTTTGCTTACCGCAATCTGAAGACCATTTAAAGTATTTGCTCTAATTTTATTCAATTTATCATTAATACCTTTCCCGAATACCCAATCCCAACCTCTATCTGGTAATTTCTCAAAGGATTTATTCCAATAATAGGGTATGCAATTTGCTATACCTATAACCTCGTAATTGGACATCAAAGAAATTTGAAACTCTGGGAACGACTCAAATAGTTTATGCCAATTCGCATTAGAAACCGGATCATGGAACATAAATTCTGGCCATAATTCCGATGTAACTTCATTCTGTATCTTTTCCTGCTCAGGTATATTTTTCAATACTTTATATTGCATACATATTTTCCCTCTTATGAGACTATTTAGAATAACGGCCGAGGATATAGCTATGCTTCTTCACACGCCGTATATCCGCGCTGCTGTCCGAGCGCGATAGTACTGAAGTGAGTGGAGCATTGCGAAACCATCATATAATTATTATTCTAAGATAGCTTTTTCTCCTTCCCCTTGAATCAATCTCTTAAAGTCAGCCACGTTCCCTACACTATTGTCTCGCTTGTACCACAAAAAATCATTCTCTCTCGAATAGATAAATCGATCAGAATGCATCACTGTGTAATTATTTAAAATAGCCAGGCTTCGCTTTGACATAATAGTTATTTTATGTGGAACCTCCTCAAAGCAACCTAAAAGCATGATTCGACTACTCAAAGGAATACTGACTTCTGTCTCCATGAGACCATGACCAGGAGACGAATAAATCCCTCGTTCTTTTTGTGTCGTCCAGTGAAAACTCACTGGATTATCTGAGCAGACGAAATCACCAACCTCGGGAGGCAAATATGCAACGGTCCAGTTTCTATCATATAGAAAGGGTATGATGGCATCTACAGCAGTCAATAGATTACTGATGTGGGTATTGTTGTCAAAAGATATCTTGTATTTTCCCTCAAATACGAATTTCCTCAGGTCCTCATACGAAACATTATCGTTGACATCGATTCCATCTGCTCTCATCCTTTGCTTGATGGACTCAAATCTCTCGGGTATCTCTAATGTCATTTTTGCCATGATTTTAACAATATCTTGCATTGGTTTCGAGAAGACCTCCCTTTTAACCGGTGTCCTTTCAGCCAATAGCGCTATATAATTTATCAGCCAATTATATTCTTTCCCCATAGGAATTTTTTGGCTATTGCAGATTTCCCTTATAATAGGGGCTACATTGTCTTCTATATAAGCAAACACACCTTCAATTACATCAGGCTTTATGTCCGGTATATCTACGCTGTAAAGATGTTTTTTGAATCCCACACTTCCCGGAATAGCATCCCATTGTTTCCCACTTTTTTGATCAAAAACCCACAATATGCTATCCTTTTTTCCATCCTTAGTGAACAAGGCCAGATGAAATTCGGGAACAAAGTGATGCTTTTTCTTTGTCAAATGAACCCCTCTCTTACTTAGTACCGTAACATTATAGATATTATATTATTTACATCAAGCAACAGGACGTTGCGACTGAATTTCTTATAGATTGTTGAAAGTTAGATACGCTCTGTCAGGCAGCGTCCTATAATTATAAGTATTTCTCCAAATCGATTCTAAAATTCTTTTCCTTTTCTAAGTGCTGAGCCAGCAAATCCAAGGCGTGTTCTACAAATTTTATATACCGCATAGTTTCTTTTTTACCCAAACTAGGTTTAATATATGCTTTGTGGATAATGCGATGGCGAAGGCTTAATAGTTCTTGTAGAACCTCTCTGACAACATAAAATTTACCATCGAATTTCTTCCGCTTTTTCCAAACACTAAATAAATTAACCCCAATATATCGCTGGAAGGCTACATTCGCTGATTCGAGATTTTGGAATGAGTAATTATTAGCTTCATATTCAGCGAGTGAAGCTTTACCTTTTAATAAATCTCGAAGCATAGCATATTCCAATTTGCCTTGTCGCTCGTAGATGTGTTCTAACAAATCCGGATGGCCATCAACAAAGGCTATGAAAAAATCCCGAAGGAAGCTCTCCAATACTGAGACGAGGAAAGGCAATAAGACATTGTTTTGTATAATTTCAGAGGGGAGCGACAGAAGTCCATGCTCTTCTAAAAACCTATCAGATTTCTCCGTCTTTATAAATACATCTTGAGGGATATCTGATATTCTCCATATGAGTTGCAGCGTATTGAGATACGCAAAACCGCATCTTTTTTCAGGGTAAGTTAGTTTTGGAATATCATTCTGTAAATAACTATAACGCCCCTCCTGAGGGTCATAAACGGAGCCTCCGAACTTCTTTTTCAACTGCCTAATGACTCGATTTTGCATATCCAAGTCTTCGTGACTTCTTCCTGCATAGGTTGTCACTACGAAAATAGTTCTTGTACCTCGTGGCGCTTCTTCGCCAGCCTCACATTTATACCAATAAACCCAGCAACCTCGCACAGAAGCTAAATTCTTCTCCTCAAACCAAAAATACCACGGCTGCTCCTTCTCGCTCATTTCTTTTTCTATTCTAAATCCAAGAGGGAGAATAACTTCTTCTATCGCAGATCTTGACGGACTTTTTTTGCAATATAAATATAGATCGATGCTCATATATTACCATCCAATTTTAGGGGATGTCGTCTAACGTTCCCAGCATATACAAAGTTTCGGCGAAGCCAAAATTTTGGCAAACGAAGCGAGCCACATATACTATGTTAAGCGACTCTGTTAAGGCCGAGTCATAATAGTGGTGAAGCGTATTCCGCAGCTGTCCAGAATTTTCAATCACTTTATTCCATCTCAGCAATTTCTGTTAAAGTCTCTGCCACTTGGCTTATAGCTTCTTCTTCAATCTGATTAGCTTTGTCTTTTTTGTTGTATGCCTCGATTACTAAAGAGCCGATTTTGTCTTCAACGGATTTCTCCTTAGGTTTCAAAATCAAGATATCATCGAAAAGCTCTCCTGCTTCGCCAATTTCATCTACAACACCACCATAAATAAGTCTTTGGAATTGAACTTGACCATATTTGCTAAGCAAAAATCCAGTTAAATAACCTGGGTTAATTTTTTCTTCTTTGGGCATTATTCTTAATAAATGGTTGGTTGCAGCCCAACCGCTCCAGTAATCACTTACTAAAGCTAATCTCCCTATTGTCCCCGAACAAGTCACTAGTATCCAATTCCTGTTAACGATATAACATTGCAAGTTTTTCATTTTCTTCCAAATATATTTGATATCTAGAGGTTTTATCTGTGGAATATGGGTCCCTTGAAGAAGTGGAATCCCATCATTTGGATCTTTTACATAAGATCTTTTAAACCTTGGTGGCACAAAAGAACTTGCGACATATTTTAATTTTTTTATATCTCCTAAACCTGATTTCATTAAATTTGAAACAACTAGATGTGCTATTGGCACATGATAACTTGCATCCAGCCTGTAATCCAAATCGCTTGCTTTAATCCCAAAAGCTCTAACGAATTTCCCTATTTCACCACCAAAGTACTCAACATCATCTTCATCTATCCTTGACAATCCAAGTTCCGAATATATCATTTCCTCTGCTTTTAAGAGCAATTCTTGAGCTTCTTCTCGAAGCTTGTGAGCCTCGAGAATTTTCTGATTTATTCTTTCCTCCAAATCTGGAATGCGAGGGATAGGGATATTGGCAACATGGTGAGGCTCTATGTGTTTAACTGTAACCCCATATTGATCCTTTGTAAGGAGCGCTTGACCTATCCATGTATTGAGATAAGCATATAGATAACCATTATTACTTTCTTTAGGAATAATCCTTATTAAGTCGTCAGATAAAACGAAGTCTTCAAGGTATTTTGTGGCAATCAAAGTTCTACCAATAGTGCCTGAACGGCTTATTAGTAACCAATCTCGTTTTATTGCAACATCTTGTGGATAGTTAATAACATATTTAGTGGATTTAGGTAAAAACATAAAAACTTCGCTTGGCATCAGAAATGGCTTCCCTCTTTTTTTAGAAACATAATGCCTTTTGAATCTACCCGGCCAGAATATCTTACTTGAGAAATCGCTAACCAATTGTATTTTTAGAGATTGTTTAATCTTATCTATAAGTATTCTTGCTTTAATCACATCTTGAGCATAAAACCCAGCGTCAAGCCTTTTTTCTCCATCGTTTACCCAATGAATAGGAACATCAACAGTTTGTACTCCTTTCACCATTACACCATTCCCTTCTTTCTCAGCCAATCTTTAAAGGCTTTGGTAACTAAGGGTAAATAATCTTCAATTATTGGATTTCCATTCTCATCAATCTCTATTTCTCCTTCTGGTGTTGTTTTGTATATTAGATTACCTCTGCGGTCATGTCCAACTTTTTCTGGGATAGCCATAAATATTTCATAGTCTTCTTGAAATTTTTGTTGTTCAGGAGTCTTCTTCTTCAGAATCAAAATACTTGTCTGCGTTCCTGTGTACGGTTCAAATGTTTCTATTGGTAGGTCAATGCTTGCTATTATATATGTTTTCTGTAATATCCATTCTCTTATCCACTTTAATCCCGGATTGCTCAATATGCTGTCAGGTAGAACAATACCCAAATAACCGCCAGGTTTAAGAAAATCCAAGCACCTTTCAATAAAAAGTTGTTCTGGTGGTAGGGCTGTTCTTGATGAAGCTGCTCCGAATGTTGTTAGTTCAAACTGACTTAATATATCGGGATTGTCTATTACTGCTTTTGTTCCAAAGGGTGGATTGGTTACAACCATATCAAATTCACCAAGTTTTACCTTTCGTTTTGCTTCATCATTCCAATTAGATAACTCTTCAAGAGAATTAGCATGAACTATATTTGCAGAACCATCTCCATGCATAACCATATTCATTTGAGCAACCTTAACTAAGAAGGGATTAAAGTCTATACCGTAAAAGTTAGCATTTGCTACATCTCGAACCAAGTCTCTTAGTTGGTCATATTTAAAGCCTCTTTCTAAAAACAATTGTTTTATATTCCGCACACCAGCAATTAAAAAACCTCCTGTTCCTACTGCAGGGTCTAGAATCTTCATCCCTCCAGGACTGGTTAGTTTATCTTCAGGTATAAGCGAGAAAAGCATTTCCGTTGTCATATTACAAACATTTCTTGGAGTGAAAAACTCCCCTCTATCTCCTCTTAAATTGGGACCAACTATTTCTTCGTAAGCCTCCCCTTTTACATCAGTTTCTGTATCTATAAAGCTAAATCTCTGTAATTCTGAAACAATATAACTAAGCACTGAATCATTTAACTCAAGCGTCTCGTTACCTTTAAAAATGTATTTGTATCTCTCTTGCACTTTTTGAAAAACTCCTGTTAATCTATTTCTGACTTGTGAGATATCTTCACCGGGCAAGATGTAGAACTGCAATGTTGGATTGTATTGTTCATCATAAACCTTTATAAAGATCAATTTTTGTAGTTCTTCGAAAGCCTTGTCTTTCTGAAAACCTTGATTAACATATATGTAGTTATGAACACGCTTGAGCACCTGCTTTAGGTTTACAGCAGGGACAAGTCCTCCCCTTGTAGGCTTGGGGATAGTAGTTTCTCCCCTTTTAGGTACATCTGGAATCTTGGTTAAAACTCTCTTCCCCCTTTCCTCTATAACCTTAAATGCTAATCTTTCATTACCCACCCAAAGGGCAAATGCACTGTTAGGGGAAGCCGCAATATAGCTTTCAAGCTGCTCGACTCCTTCTTTTCTGTCTGATGGCCTAACGTCTTCGGTTTTTACTTCAGCAATCATATATATATTTTCTTGCGTATGTTCTTCATCTTCAGAAAAAATAACAATGTCTGCCCGCTTTTTCGCTCTTCCCATTTTTACGGGAAACTCAATATCAATGTCCCTCTTATTATAGCCATATTCCTCAACAAGGCTTCTGGCTACATCTTGTCTTATTCTTTCCTCAGGTGTGTCTTTTCTTAATTTCCCAGTAATAAAACACTTTATTTTTTCTGGTGGTATTACTTCTTCGGGCATATTTTTACCTCCTTATTATTGTGAGACATGTCGTACAACGGTTTCGGGCATTGTGAAGTACAAAGGATTTGGGAGAATGAAGTGAGCCACAAAGCCCGTATTAGCTGATGTAGTTGCTGATTTTCATTTAAGATACTCACTTATAAATCTCCGCACCCATATAACCATATCCTTAACATCTGATTCGGTAAATTGATCAAACTTACCATGATCAGCATTGTTACGAATGTCTGCTTTGGCGGTAATTTCTTTCTGCGTGAGCTTATTGTATACTCCAGCCTTTGCTAGGCAAGTGTTGAGCACATCTATTTTAGTCTTTTCAGGATAGGATATATTCTGCTGATCGCACATTTTTCGCAGTGTATCTTCCAAGACCGCTCCTGCAAGAGATGCGGCTGAAACATAATATCCTTCATTGAGCAGTATTTCAGCTTGTTCTATAAAACTACCCAGCAAATCTGCTCTCACCATAGCCCGTATATCAAACAGAAAATCCTCTGAGAAATCACGGTATGCTGCCTCTAAGACTCCATAACATTGATGGTAATAATAACTATTGCCAGATGTATCCTTACCTTCAGCTAAACGCCTCAGTTGCTGATAGTGTTCACTTTCTTCACCGCAAGTTCGCTTAATGAGATTTAAACTTTCAGTCCGGAATCTTAGATAATCAACATCCGATGGAAATCTATACCACTTTTTCCCGTCCCAACCACATTCCTGAAAGACTTTCTTTCCTTCTTCCAAAAGCCTTTCAAACTTTTCTTTGATTTTCTCGTTCATGCTCATTTACTGCTCCTTGTTTTAGCGGCCATTTCATACAACTCGTTCATAGACAAACTATCTCCTCCATCCCACCGGCTGAATTGCCAGAGTTCCCCATTCTTAATAAATTTCACCATTTAGCACCTCTTCCTTACAGATTTAAACTACCTAACAGACTTCTTGTGCCAACATGAGTATAAATTTCTGTTGTCTTGCTATTTCCATGGTCCGGTAATCCTTAACATATCTCAAGTCAGTTCCACTTTCCAGTAAATGCGTTGCAAAACTATGCTTAATACATAGACTGCTATATCTTCTTTACTCCCGCAATTTTATAGGCATGGTCAAAGATTATGAACGTTCCGGCTGTAATATATATCTGGTTTTATTCCTTCAAACAACCACATTTTGGGTTTATATTCGGTCCCACATCACCTTAAAACACTCAGAGCTCCCTTTAGTAGCAATGTGTATCAGCCTTTTCTCTAAATCTTTTGGTGTGGGTTAACATTTATTTTATGTTTACATTTTTAACTGATGAAAGAATTGCTGCAACTTTTCCCCGGATTGAATGATAGGCAGCTTTCGTCTTTGCGGGGTCTGCAAGGTCTTTTAGCTCGTACGTAATTTTCCTTTTGAGCATTATACCATAATTAAAATTTAATGGCGTTGATAGCCTGATTTAGTATAAACCCATCGGCCTACCATCCAGTTTTAGTGGTACATAAATTGTTTAGATTATGTCCTATAATCCTTCAGCTAATCGGGAATGAAATTAGAAGAACAAGGCCCGATTTCACTTACTATTCAGAAATTTGGGGACGGGCAATCTCGGTAATTCTTAGACATCCTGGGTCAGTATAAACACTCACCCTCACCCTAACCCTCTCCCTTCAAGGGCGAGGGGAAGAAAGGAGTCAAGGGAGGGAGAAGGAAGAAATCGAGGGGAGAAAAGAAGAGGTCTATCATTCTCGAAATTCAGCCACGAATCCATCTTCTTCTGTCATGCCTGAAATCTTTAATCAGGCATCAAAAGGTTTTTGAATAATATGGACCCCTGATAGATACATTCAGGGGTAACAACGAGGAAAAGACACCCTCACCCTCTCCCTTCAAGGGCGAGGGGAAGAAAAGAGTCAAGGGTTTCTCGCTTCTATCATTCCCACACTGTAGCCGGGTATTCTCCTCATTTGTCATTCCCGAAATCAGTAATCGGGAATCTAAAGGCTTTTACTGAGGGAGAAAAAGCCTCCCTCGGTAGTCTTTCATTCTTTTATGTTCTTAGTCTTTCATTCTTTTATGTTCTTAGTCTTTCTTTGATTTTTCTCAGGGGATAATAGGGGGAGGGAATCCCCCCTATAGCTTTGGATTCCTGATAGAAACACTCAGGAATGACGGACAAGGGAATGATAGAGACATTCAGGGGGTAACGAAAAAGCAAAAAGCCACCCTCACCCTAACCCTCTCCCGTCAAGGGAGAGGGAAAGAAAACGTAGAGGTCTCCATGGAAGGGCGAGAGAAAAAATATGTAGAAGTCGCCCGTCAGGGGATAGAGAAAGAATGTGGAATGTTCTCCCCGGAAGAAAGAGGAAAAAAGAAGGGAGGGATAATGACTCTCGCAGTTATGCAGTGATAGATAGAGGTTGACAAGGAAGTTGCTTCTCCTTTGAGCTTAGTAAGGTTCTATCTTCTTCGAAAGAGTCCTCACTCGCTCTTCGATGCTTTCTTGATGAGCAAAAACCAAAGAGCCCGCTGCTATAATGGAGGCACCACAAGAAGCCAGATACTCAATATTTTGGTCGTTTACCCCTCCATCGATTTCAATTTCGGTAGATAAGCCTCTTCTTCTTATCTCCTGGCGAAGAGAAGCAATTTTATCTTCCATACCTGGAATAAATCTCTGTCCTCCGAAACCAGGATGAACAGTCATTAAAAGCACATAATGAAGCCTATCTAAAACAGGGCTTAAACATTGCCAAGGAGTCCCAGGAGCCAACGCTACCCCCGGGTTAGCTCCCCGGTTTATAATCTCATCCACTACTGAGCTATAATCCGCTACTGCTTCCAAATGGAAACTAATCATATTTGCCCCTTCCCGAATAAAGTCATCAATATAAAAGCAAGGGTTATCAGTCATGAGATGAACATCTATAATCACTTCAGGTAAAATTTTTCTCACTGCCTTCAGGATAGGCAACCCAAAAGTAAAATTAGGGACGAAATGCCCATCCATTACATCTATATGAATAATTTCTGCCCCTCCCCGATAAGCAGATAACAGCTCTTCCTGGAACCGAGAAAAATCACAAGATAAAATAGAAGGAGCTAACTTAGCCATGAGTCTCCCTCCTTACCTCAATTAAGAGTCTTATCCCAGTAGTAATAACCATTAAGGTAAATAAACACTTTGCCTTCGCCTTTTGTGAGAGCAACTAACTCTACAACTTCTTCCCCTTGGTGTTCTTTTTCATAAACTATTCGCTCACCCATCTCATCGTTCACCACTATCTTTACCTCAATAGGACTCCGAGAACTGGGTAAAGCAAACCTTAAGGTCAATTCCTTCAGCCCCGTTGTTTCTTCCTCCGGTGGTTGCTTGGTAACCCGGAGATTAATTTTCTCTCCTGGCTCAACTTGCTCGCCCGCAGAGGGACTCTGCCCCATCACTATTCCCTCACTTTTCCCCTCCACCTCTACTTCTTCCACATTTCCCACCGT
>JAKPAB010000281.1 GCA_029779695.1 Bacillota bacterium
AAGAGGTTCACCTCCACTTATGGTGATTCCACCCTTGTCGCCCCAATAATCCTTGTAACGCAGAGCCTTGTCAAGAAGCGCAGAAGCGTCATACTCTTCACCGAGATCAGTTCTCCATGTGTCTGGGTTATGACAGAACTTGCATCTCATATCACATCCCTGCAGGAAGGCAATAAACCTTATTCCGGGACCATCAACAGAGCCAAACGTCTCAATGGAATGTACTTTTCCTATAATTTTATCTGACATATATAACTCCTTCCTTTATCTAAAAAAATTTTATAGAAGAAAAATGATAATTTTAAATCTTTAGTTTTAAGCTTATTTTAGTTCTTAAACTTAAATAATAAATACAAATTCTTGATATAAATAATGCATGAAGCTGAGTAATCCTAGAAACAGGTGCTTATGCTTGGATTATGACGTATCGGTACTTAGACTTGATTACATCTTGCCAAGTACCGGCGTCTCCATACGCTGTTTATGGGATTCTCAAACTTCATGCAGTTTTATTTGAAAGATAGCTTTATGTAAAGTGCAGATATCTATGATGCATTATACGTGTGAGTGGCATGTACGTGAGATAACGTCCATCTGCTGCTCCTTGGTAAGGTCAATAAACTTAACAGCATATCCTGATACACGGATAGTAAAGTTAGCATATTCAGGCTTCTCAGGATGATTCATTGCATCGATAAGCTTATCGGTATCGAATACATTGACATTAACGTGATGAGCACCCTTTGAGAAATAACCATCAAGGCATGATACAAGTGTGTTGGTTCTTTCTTCTTCATTAGTTCCAAGAGCTTCAGGGCTGATAGTCTGTGTATTTGAAATACCATCAAGAGCCTGATCATAAGGAAGCTTGGCAACAGAGTTAAGTGAAGCCAGGAGTCCGTTGTTTTCAGCGCCGTATGAAGGGTTGGCACCAGGTGAAAGAGGCTCTCCGGCCTTTCTTCCATCTGGAAGAGCTCCTGTAGCCTTACCGTAAACTACATTTGATGTAATGGTAAGAATAGAGGTTGTAGGTTCTGAGTCTCTGTATGTATGGCAGCTCTTGATTCTTGACATAAATGTACGAAGAAGCTCAATTGCGATATCATCTGCACGATCATCATCGTTACCGTATCTAGGGAAATCTCCCTCGATCTCAAAATCAGTAGTGATGCCGTCTGCGTCTCTTATTGCCTTGACCTTGGCATACTTTATAGCAGAAAGTGAATCTACTACATGTGAGAATCCGGCAATGCCTGTTGCAAAAGTACGACGAAGATCTGTGTCGATCAGAGCCATCTCTGCTGACTCATAATAATACTTGTCATGCATATAATGGATCATGTTAAGGGTCTCAACATAACGATTAGCGAGCCATGTCATCATTGCATCATACTTTTCGATAACCTCATCATAATCGAGATAGTCTGAAGTTATAGGTGCATAGTTAGGACCAACCTGCTGATGTGTTTTTTCATCTACACCGCCATTAATGGCATATAAAAGTGCCTTTGCAAGATTTGCTCTAGCTCCGAAAAACTGAATTTCTTTTCCTGTCTGTGTAGCAGATACACAGCAGGCAACTGAATAATCATCTGTCCATATAGGTCGCATGATATCATCATTCTCATACTGAATTGATGATGTAGATACAGAAATTCGGGCTGAATATTTCTTGAAAGCTTCAGGAAGTCTCTTAGAGTAGAGAACTGTAAGATTCGGCTCCGGTGAAGGTCCCATGTTTTCAAGGGTATGCAGGAATCTGTAGTCATTTTTGGTTACCATGTTACGGCCGTCATCACCAAGACCGGCAACATCAAGTGTAGCCCATACAGGATCTCCCGAGAATAACTCGTTGTAAGACTGAATACGTGCGAACTTGACCATACGAAGCTTCATTGTGAAGTGATCAACCAGTTCCTGAGCCTGAGTTTCGTTAAGAATTCCCTTCTTTATATCTCTTTCGATATAGATATCAAGGAATGTAGATACACGACCAACAGACATAGCGGCACCGTTCTGGGTTTTGATTGCTGCCAGATATCCAAAGTACAGCCACTGGAATGCTTCTCTGGCATCTTTGGCAGGGACTGAAATATCAAATCCGTAAGATGCAGCCATTTCTTTCATCTCTTTTAACCGTCTGATCTGCTCGGCAAGTTCTTCTCTGAGACGGAATCTGTCTGATCTCATACCAGATCTCTCTGTTCCATCGAAATCTTCCTGTTTCTTTTCAATGAGGTAATCGATACCATATAGAGCTATTCTTCTGTAGTCGCCTACGATTCTGCCTCTACCATATGTATCGGGAAGACCTGTGAGGATCTTGTTATGACGCATCTTCTTCATTTCAGGTGTGTAAACATCGAAAACAGCTTCATTATGTGTCTTGTGATATTTTGTAAATATTTCTGTAAGCTTAGGATCAACCTTGTAGCCGTACATCTCGCAGGACTGAGCAGCCATCTTATATCCGCCGTAAGGCATGAAAGCTCTCTTAAGAGGCTTATCGGTCTGAAGACCTACAACTGTTTCGAGATCCTTGAGATTGTTATCGATATAAGCTGCATCATAGGCTGTAATTGAAGATACAACAGATGTCTCCATATCGAGAACTCCGCCTTTTTTTCTCTCTTCGGCTTGTAGTTCCTGAAGTTTGCCCCACAGTTTATCTGTTGATTCTGCAGGTCCTACGAGGAATGTTTCATCACCATCGTAAGGTGTGTAGTTTTTCTGGATGAAGTCTCTTAAATCGATGACTTCTTTCCACTGGTGGCCGGAAAATCCGTCCCATTGGTTGAAATGTGTTTCGCTCATCTGTTCTCCTTCCGAATACTCGGGATAGTAAAAAATGGTTCACAACAGTTGAAATAGTGCATTGAATAATTTTAACAATTCAAATGTAAGCTAAGGCTAACAATTGAAATTCCCAAAATTTTACCGCCAG
>JAKPAB010000213.1 GCA_029779695.1 Bacillota bacterium
GCAGGCAAAAGAAACTTTTTTAAGTATTATTATGAGAATATAATTATATGTCCGCATATAGACAAAAGTAAATCAAAGTTAAATTCTTATCATATAATATAATTATTTTATTTACTGATGAGCCTGTTTCACAGGATTAGTATTGGTGATAAAAGTTATTCATCTATACATGAATAACTTTTAATTTACCAAAGTAGAATACACTTCTTTCAAATGATATACTTAAAATGTATTTATAGATGATTTTCCAAAAACTATTACTAATTTTAGGGCGAATGCCCTCGTAAAAGGATTAAAATGAATTTTCTAAGTATATTTGATGTGATCGGTCCTAACATGGTTGGACCTTCCAGTTCCCATACCGCAGGTGCTGCAGCTATCGGACTTATGGCCGGTAAACTATGCCCTGGCAAAATAAAAAAAGCTACTTTCACTCTCTATGGTTCTTTTGCTCTTGTATATAAAGGACACGGAACTGACAGAGCCCTTTTAGGCGGAGTGTTAGGATTTAATACAGATGATCTTCGAATCAAAAATGCGTTTAAAGAATCTAAAAAATATGGTATGGAATATAATTTCATATTTGATAAGGATACAGTTCCCGAACATCCCAATACCGCTGATATCGAGCTCGAAAGTGTAAACGGTTATCATCTCAAGGTTCGCGGTGTGTCTATAGGCGGTGGCAAGATCAAAATCACTATGATAAATGACATCAAGGTAGAATTCACCGGGGAATACAGCACACTGATCATCAAGCAACATGACGTTCCCGGTGTTGTAGCCCACATTACCCAGTGTCTAAGTGACGACTCAGTCAACATTGCATTTATGCGACTGTTCAGAGACAGCAAGGGTGGTACTGCTTTTACCGTGGTGGAATCAGATGAAGCTATTCCTGATGCTATAATAAGTCATATAGATGATAATAAAAATGTGCTGGATACTATTCTTGTCCAGCCTAGATAGAGCTTATTTGCACTTATTATTACTGATTGTATTTTCTGATTACTAATTTTAATCTGATTACTTGTTTTAATATAGGGAGAATTATGGATTTTATAAATGGAGCAGAACTCCTAAGAGCCTGCAATGAAAATAATATTTCAATTTCAGAAGCTATGAAGCTTCGTGAAAGAGCAATTGCCGATGATGACACTACTATGGAAAAAATACGTTATTCTCTTTCAATTATGAAAAATGCTGTCAAGAAGCCTCTTTCCCATCCGGAAAAGTCCATGAGCGGGCTCACAGGCGGTGAGGCGAAAAAAATATATGATAACTTTGAAGCATCAAAAGGCATATTAGGTTCCCTTGCGGAAAAAGCCATTGCCTACAGCATGGCTGTTCTAGAGGTCAATGCTTCCATGGGCGTAATCGTTGCCGCTCCCACTGCCGGATCATCCGGAGTGCTTCCCGGAGTGCTTCTCTCCTACGCCGAAGAAAATCACCTAAATGATGATGAGATAATAACTGGTCTCTTTAATGCCTCAGCCATCGGATATCTATTAATGAGAAATGCCTCTGTTGCCGGAGCCGAAGCAGGTTGCCAGGCTGAGATTGGCGCTGCCTCTGCAATGGCTGCATCCGCAATTACAGAACTTCGAGGCGGCACTCCATCACAGTGCCTCGAAGCTGCCGCAATGACTCTTGCTAATATGCTTGGATTGGTCTGTGATCCTATTTGTGGACTAGTTGAGATACCTTGCCAGAGCAGAAATGCTTCAGGAGCTATGAACGCTCTTATATCGGCAGAGATCATTACATCAGGAGTTCACTTTATGATACCCTTTGATGAAATGTCTGATGCTATGCTTTCCGTTGGTAAGTCCCTTCCTCTTTCACTTCGTGAAACCGCTATGGGAGGATGTGCTGTCACACCAGCAGGATGTAAAGCTGCTAAAATGTTTTCTGAGAAGATCAACTGATCAAAATACCTTGGTATAAAATACTATTTCAGAATTTTTATATCAATATTTAGTATTACTTTATGTTTATATCCGGAAACGGAATAAATTCCATTGGAGGTTCTTCGTGACCTCCAATTATTTTTTCCATCCATGCCATGTCATACCATTTCCCGAATTTACTTCCGCACTTGTGAAAGTGTCCAGCAAACTTATATCCTAAATGCTGGTGAAAAATAACACTGCTCATATCGATTTTAGAATCACCGAAACGTTTTGACATATCTTTTATCATGGCAATATCCCCATTCAAAAGAGCAGAATCAAAATCTTTTTCGCAGCTGTCTTTTAATCCAGGGCAGGCAATACAGGCATTCATGTTCTGGATATTCTGCCTGATGGATATTCTCTCTAATTCATCATAGAGCATCCTTCCATAACCACTTTTCCTGGAATCCTCTCTTATATAAATAGAAGTCTCCACTGACCATTGATAAGCGATTCTCTCTCCAAACGGGCTTGTATAGGCATATCCCTGGATAATCCCATTATCTTCTATGACGATATATGGGTATCTACTTAATGTGTTTTCTATCCTGCTTCTGAATTCCTCAACAGTAGGAACTTCATATTCAAAAGTTATAGCTGTTTTATTTACATAAGGTGCATAAATATCCAAAAGAACCTCAGCATCCTCAGGTGAGGCTGTTCGTATTAATATTTTTTCTCTTGGAACATTTTTTAATGCTTCTTGCTTTAATACTTCTTTTTCAGACATGTTTTTCCTATTAAGACTTTCATGTTATATTCATGCTTATTTAATATTTATTATAACTGCCTGGTCATCACTCTTTGTAATATCCAGGCATATCATCCCAGTCAATTTTATCATCTTTATAAAAATACTCATGGTCATGCTGGCTAATCTCCCGGATCACTCGACATGGATTGCCTACAGCTACCACATTGGCAGGGATATCCTTACATACCACGCTTCCAGCACCGATCACTGAGTTCTCACCAATTGTGATCCCAGGAACTATGATCGCTCCGGCACCTATCCAAACGTTATTTTCGATATGGACATCTCTATTATACTGATAAGCCTTTTTCCTGAGTCCAATCTCAACGGGATGATTCGCCGTAGCTACCGTAACATTAGGTCCAAACATAACATTGTCTCCAACGTAGATATTGCCGTCATCCACCAGTACGAGATTAAAATTGGCATACACATGATCACCAAAGAAAACATGCTTTCCACCCCAATTAGCCCTAAGCGGCGGTTCTACATAGCATCCCTCTCCCATGCTTCCGAACATTTCTCTTAGTAATCCTCCCCTTTTATCCATCTCATCAGAACTTGTTTGATTAAACTGCTTCAGCTTGTCAATAAGCGGAAGCTGTTCTTTCATTATATCAGCATCTGCAGAATCATATATCAGTCCTGCTTTCATTCTCTCGTATTCAGTCATCGCTATCTCCTCAATATTTGGCATTTTCAATCATCTTTCAGAAAACAACTGCTGTGTATGATAGAGTTTGGCGTATTCGCCATCCTTTTTTAACAGTTCATCATGAGTACCATTTTCTGTGATCTCTCCATCTTCTATAACTATAATTCTATCAGCATTTTTAACCGTAGCCAGTCTATGCGCTATTACAAAAGAAGTTCTCCCCTTCATGAGTTCATCGAAGCTGGACTGGATACGCTCTTCTGTAATCGTATCAAGAGCTGATGTAGCCTCATCAAGAATAAGAATAGATGGATTCTTTAAAAATATTCTGGCAATAGATATTCTCTGTTTCTGTCCACCTGATAATCTGACACCTCGCTCGCCTACACTTGTATCAAATCCCTCAGACATATCCATAATGTCATCATATATTTCTGCCCGTTTT
>JAKPAB010000288.1 GCA_029779695.1 Bacillota bacterium
TTTTTACGATATAAATTTACATAATTTTCAGCAGATTTCTGCCAAGAAAAGTCCAAATTCATTATTGTTTTTCGTAAATTTTGCATTTCTTCTTTATCATCATATAAATACAGCGCTCTTTTGATGGCATGTACAGCATCATCAGTTCCCGGGAAGGTATAATTTAAACCATAACCTCCTGAAGAAATGTCTGTTACGGTATCTTTTAACCCACCTGTATAACGTACAATTGGGATAGTTCCGTATCTCATGGCATACATTTGATTCAATCCACAAGGTTCTACTCGAGAAGGCATCAATAAGAAATCTGCACCTGCGTAAATCTTGTGTGACAAAGCTTCTTTGTATCCTAAATCCATCGCGAAATTCACATGAAATTCTTCTTGAAGTTGTTTCAGTGTATTTTCTATTTGTGGGTTTCCAGAACCTAAAATGAGAATATTTAAAGCACCTTCGGTTTCAGAAATGCTTCTTCTTACAATATCTGGCAACATATCTGCTCCTTGTTCACCAGCAAATCTTCCAATAAAAGCAAAAAGCGGAAGTTCTGGATTCAAACCATATTCTTCACAAAGCCATTTTTTATTTTTTTCTTTTCCTTCTTCAAAGTTCTCTCTAGAATAATGATCGTTAAGCATTATATCCGTCATAGGATTCCAAACTTCTGTATCTATTCCATTGATGATTCCATGTGCTTTTCTGTGTTCTTGTCTGATTAAATCTTGCAATCCTTGCGCATCTTCAAACAACTCATGCATATAACCTTGAGAAACCGCTGTAAATTCATGACTGCACTTAATCATGGTTGCCAAAGGATTAATTCTTCCGTTCCAATCGAGCAGTCCCCATTTCCAAGCGTCAAAACGTGGCATATAATTAGACATTTGCCAATCCATCGTTCCTTGATACTCTCCGTTATGAATGGTTCCTACGGTTTTTACTCCTTTTAAAAAATCAAAATCCTGACAATATTCTACCATAAACGGAACTAAACCCGTATGATAATCATGACAATGCAAGACATCTGGACGAATTTCCATTGCAGAAAGCCAATGCAAAACCGCATGCTGAAACGCTATAAACTGTTGACTTTCATCAAAATAACCATAGACTTGATCTCTATC
>JAKPAB010000295.1 GCA_029779695.1 Bacillota bacterium
AGCGAAGTGGCTAACTAAATCTAAGGTAGAAAGGCTACTAAAGTGGACCAAGACCAAAATATATATGGAAGGCTATGAAGAAAGATGGTGGGCTACAGCCAGGACTGCAGTAAGGCCAGAGAATATGCAAGGGTTCCATGAGGATTATATGTTGTTTGTAGTAGATGAGGCTTCTGGGGTAGCTGATAATATCATGGAGGCCATACTGGGAACCTTAACAGGATATGAAAATAAGCTATTACTATGTGGAAACCCAACAAAGACAAGTGGGATATTTTACGATAGCCATAACAGCGATAGAGACATGTATAGAATTCATAAGGTATCTTCACTAGACAGCCCAAGAACATCCAAGGAAAACATAAGAATGCTGCAAAAGAAGTATGGCATAGATAGCGATGTCTATAGAGTAAGGGTCCTAGGAGAATTCCCTAAAGGTGAATCTGATAGCTTGATATCCCTGGAAGTAGTAGAACAGGCAACAGAGACTGTGGTAAGTATAGAAAATGCTTATATATTGCATATAGGTGTGGATGTGGCCAGATTTGGAGATGATAAGACGATTATTGCTCCAAGGATAGGCAATAGAGTATTACCATTGCAGCAGTATTCTAAAAAAGACACCATGGAGACTACAGGTAATATCATAAGGACTGTAGAAAGCTTGAAGAACAAACATACACAAATAAACAAGGTGATAGTCAAGATAGACGATGATGGCCTAGGTGGTGGAGTTACTGATAGGCTAAGAGAAATAAACAGGCAGAAGAGGTTAGGATATACCATTGTACCTATTAAAAATGGAGCCAAGGCCAAGGATCCCGATCATTATTACAATAGAGCTGCAGAAATGTGGGACAACTTAAGAGAGCTGCTGGATGAAAACTTCTCTAAATTCCTACAAGGTGAACCTGGAGTAATAGAGCTACCTAAGGATGATATATTAATCAAGCAATTATCTAATAGGAAATACAGGATAGACAGTAAAGGAAGGATTGAACTAGAAAGCAAGGAGCAAATGAAGAAGAGAATAGGAGAATCACCAGACAGAGCAGATGCTGTTATATATTCATTTGCAGATGGTGATTACACAGATCTATCACTATTGAAGGGAGGGAAACTGTATGATTAGAGAGAAATTATTGAAGCCATATCATTGGTTTAAGAGGAAAGCAGCTGGCGAAATGATGAGGATTAGAGGTACAACTTATATCACCTATACACTGGACAATTCTAAAGTAGACTATAAGCTGGCCAGGGAATTGTACCAGAATAAGAACTCAAAATATGAGCTGGGAGCTGCATTCATTAAACCAGTGATAAATTCGGCTGTAGGCTTTATGGGAGTCCCTCACTTCGCAATAGAGGACGAGGATGCACAAGAGGTCTTGGATGATTTTGTACTAGAGAATACATCCAAGATGATAAGAACCCATAGCAATGCCTTAAAATTAGGGGATTGTTATGTATGGCTTACAAGGGAAAAAAGAGAAAACCCTTTATACCCAGAGAAAAAGGAAAGGATTATATACAATATCATCCCTCCTGAAGAAGTAGAGGACATCATATTAGATCCTATAACAAGGGAGCCTATAGCTTATATCCTAAAAAGCAAGCATGAATGGATAGAGCTAAACGGCACCAAGAGAAGCTGCACCATAACACAGAAAATAACTGCAGAGGAAAGGATAATAGAAATAGTAGGAGACCAACCAGAAGGCATAGAGGCTGGAACATTCGAAAACCCATGGGGGTTTATACCTATAGTCCACTTTAAGAATGAACCAGACGAGACTATGAAGTATGGCCAATCAGATATAGAACCTATAGCTCCATATGTGAAAGCATACCACGATGTAATGCTCCATGCTCTTAAAGGGTCCAAAATGCACAGCACTCCTAAGCTGAAGATTAAGCTTAAGGATGTAGCAGAGTTTTTGGCTAATAACTTTGGCATAGAGGATCCAGTAAAGTTTGCCAAGGAAGGTGGAGCCATTAACCTAGATGGCCATGAAATATTATTCTTTACAGAGGGAGAAGACGCAGAGTTTATCGAGGCCAAGAGTGCCACAGGTGATGCCAAGGACCTATTAAAACTAATATTCTACTGCATAGTAGATATATCAGAGACACCAGAGTTTATATTTGGGGTCCATACACCATCAGCCTTAGCAAGTGTTAAAGAACAAATGCCTATCATGGTAAACAAAGTTAAAAGGAAGAGGGAGCAATTTGCAGAGCAATGGCAGCTGTTGGCTAGAATGGTATTGGCCATGTCTAGTCAAGCAAGAGGATTGCAATTCTTAGATTATACTGTGGCATTAGGATGGGATGAGGTAGATCCAAGAGATGATAAGGCCGTAAGTGAAACATTAAAGAATATAACTACAGCTTTAAATGTGGCCCTTATGTCCAATATCATATCAGAAGAATCTGCAGTAGACTTCCTAGCACAGTACATTGACACCATGTCCGAATATCAGTCTAATGATCCAGAGATAGTCGGAGAAAGAGAAAAGATAATGAGAACCAGAAGATTAAGGAACAGATATAGAGACTATGAGGGATGGATTGATGAAGTCAGAGAAATAGACGAGGCCTTAATAGGTGATGAGGATGAAGAATAAGAAAATGAGCTCCAATATGGGCATAGACAAGATAATTCAAACAAGTGGGCCATACAAAAAATGGGCATTACTGCAAAGAAAAGAATTTATGGAGCTAAGGCTAGACCAGGAACAGGAAATTAGGACCATGTATGAGGATGTCTCCAGGATAATAGCACAGGACATTGCCAGAGGCGGCCTTAATCCATTTGATGAGTTAAGGCTTAAGAGGATCCAGCAGGAAATTAAGAAGATAATTGATGATCTTAATGGCCAGCTGACTATAAACTTTGATAGGCACATAAAAAGAAACATAGAAGCAGGATCCAGCTACTCTAAACAGGTACTTATAGATATAGCAAAAAAGGCAGGAGCAACAAGGCTATCTGTAGGGGTAATAGAAAATGCTTTCTATAGAATAAATACTAGAGCAGCAGAAGCTATGTGGTCCAGGAGTAGGTTTGGTCTTAAATTAAGTGACCATATCTGGAATAAAAACCAGAACTATAGAAAGAACATCAATAGGATCCTGGTATCTGGTGTGGCCACTGGAGAAGATTGTGTAAATGTGGCCAGAGCTATAGAAAAGTATGTAAAGAAAGGTAAGGCTACATTTGCAAAAGATTATCCCAATATGATGGCAAGAATGCAAGGAAGAGTTCCTGAAGATATATGTTATGAGGCCTTAAGGCTAGCTAGGACAGAAATGACATCAGCCTTTGGGATGGCTACAATGAAATCTGCAGCAATGAATCCAAATAATAAGGGTGTAAGGTTTATATTATCTGCAAGCCATCCAGAGTATGACATATGCGATGTATAT
>JAKPAB010000318.1 GCA_029779695.1 Bacillota bacterium
CAATCCTATCACTAACTCAAAACTGTATTGATTTTCACTAAATCGTTTTCGCTTATCACATACTAAATCGTTTTCACAAATGTGTCAACGAAACTATTTCATAACTTTTTTGATTGTTTTTTGTGCACTTTTCACAATTTATGGGTGCAATACCAAGGTTACTCTTTACATTTATCATGTTTACCCATATAATTTCGTTGGTACATTCGAAAACGTTTTCGAAAGAAAATGAGGTGTTAATATGAAATACGGGCATTTCGATGATGAACATAAAGAATATGTCATTACTACCCCGAAAACTCCACTGCCCTGGATCAATTACCTTGGCAGCAACGACTTCTTCAGTCTAATCTCAAACACAGCCGGAGGATATTCTTTTTATAAAGATGCCAAGCTTCTCCGTCTGACTAGATACAGATACAATAATTGTCCATCAGACAATGGCGGAAGATATTATTACATCAATGATGGTGAGTCTATCTGGAATCCCGGATGGCAGCCTACCCAAACTGCATTAGATGATTATAGTGCTAGACATGGTTTGGGATATACTATTATAAAAGGACAAAAAAACAACATTTCTGCTAGCATAACAGCCTTTGTTCCCATTAACGATACTTGTGAGATCAACAGACTTGTTATTACAAATAATGGTACAGAAAATAAAGAATTAGATATTTTCAGTTTAGTAGAATTTTGTCTTTGGAATGCAGAGGATGATGCTTCCAACTTCCAGCGTAACTTCTCTACCGGAGAGGTAGAGGTAGAAGGAAGTACCATATATCATAAAACAGAGTACCGTGAGAGACGTAATCATTATGCGGTCTATTCTGTAAACTGTGATATTGATGGTTTCGATACATCAAGAGATGATTTTGTAGGTGCCTATAATGGATTTAATAATCCAACTGTAGTCAGTGAATGTAAGAGTCGAAACTCCATAGCACATGGATGGGCCCCAATAGGCAGCCATCATATCCATCTAAGCCTGGCTCCCGGAGAAGAAAAGAGTTTTATTTTTGTACTAGGCTACTGTGAAAATCCTAAGGATAAGAAATTTATAGCTCCAAATGTGATCAACAAAGCTCCTGCAGAAAGATTACTCAAAAAATATCAAACAGATGAACAGGTTGACGCTGCACTTGCTGAACTTCATCAGTACTGGGATGGTCTACTTTCTACCTATACTCTTAAGTCAAAAGACTCCAAGCTTAATCGTTTGGTCAATATATGGAACCAATATCAATGCATGGTCACTTTCAATATGAGCCGTTCTGCTTCTTATTACGAAAGCGGTTTAGGCAGAGGAATGGGATTCAGAGATTCATGTCAGGATCTCCTAGGATTCGTACATCTGATTCCGTCCCGTGCAAGAGAAAGAATCATAGATATTGCCAACACTCAGTTCGATAATGGCAGTACTTATCACCAGTATCAGCCTCTTACCAAGAGGGGAAATGCTTCTATCGGTGGTGGTTTCAATGACGATCCGCTATGGCTGATCGCCGGTACATGTGCATATATTAGAGAAACCGGTGATTATGGAATCTTAGACGAACCTTGTGCATTTGATAGTGATTTTTCCAAAGCTGTTCCACTTATGGAGCATCTAAGAAGGAGTTTTAAATACACTACTACTAACCTCGGTCCTCACAAGCTCCCTCTCATCGGAAGAGCTGATTGGAATGATTGTCTGAACTTGAACTGTTTCTCAGAAGAGCCCGGAGAAAGTTTCCAGACATTCGGTCCCAGCGAAGGTCCTGTTGCAGAATCTGTTTTTATAGCAGGAATGTATGTAAAATATGGTAATGAATATGCTGATCTATGCAGCAAAGTAGGACAAAGCGCTGAGTCAGAGGATATTCGATCTCTTATTGATAAAATGGTAGCCGCTGTGGAGACTGCCGGTTGGGACGGAGAGTGGTTTCGACGTGCCTATGACGCATATGGTAAACCTGTTGGTTCATCTGAAAACGAAGAAGGTCAGATATACATAGAACCCCAAGGAATGTGTGTAATGGCTGGAATCGGCAAGCAAAATGGCAAGGCTGAAAAAGCACTTCAAAGTGTACGAGACAGGCTCGACAGTAAGTACGGAATAGTACTATTACAGCCTGCCTATACAAAATACCATGTTGAACTAGGTGAAATATCATCATATCCGCCAGGATACAAGGAGAATGCCGGAATATTCTGTCATAACAACCCTTGGATCGCTTGCGCCGAAACCGTTTTAGGTAATGGTGATCGTGCCTTTGAAACATTTAAGAAAACATGTCCTGTATATCTGGAAGATATCGGAGAGATCCATAGAACAGAACCTTATGTATATTGTCAGATGGTAGCCGGCAAGGACGCGCCTACTTTTGGAGAAGGCAAAAACAGTTGGCTCACCGGTACTGCTGCCTGGACATTCACTTGTATCAGTCAGTACATACTTGGTATTCAGCCTGATTTTGATGGTCTTAGAATAGATCCTTGTATTCCATCTGATGTAGATGAATACAAGATCGATAGGATCTTCCGCGACTGCACTTACCATATTACTGTGAAGAATCCCGATCATGTTCAAAAGGGTGTTTCTTCTGTTTTGATAAATGGTGATGAGGCTCATATTGGCGATCTTCCCATTAATGTGATCCCTCCTGTTTCCGGAAAAGAGCTTGATGTCGAAGTAATACTCGGATAACTATAAAAAACTGTAATAAAACTATAATAAAAAGGATGTGAAAATATAATTTTCACATCCTTTTTTGGACATTTGAACACCGCTCCACATCATGTAAAGGTATCCAATTCGTATCTGTATCTATGTGTCTGACTTAATCCAGTTTTAGTATCATAGCCAATACTCGTTTTGCTGAATTTTCAAGGTTTTTCCTATTTATCAGTCCCTCTTGGACAGCGCAGATCAATTGTTCCGGATATCCGGTTCCCATCTTGATATCATTTCCTGCCATAACCTCTTTATAATGAGTTGCATAGTTCCACCAATCTGTTGTGACCATACCATCATATCCCCATTCTCCCTTTAATATACCTGTTAGGAGATCCAGATTTTCAGATGCTCTTACACCATTTATCAGATTGTACGACGACATTACAGTCCATGGATCAGACTCTTTTACTACTATTTCAAAGGGCTTTAGATAAATTTCCCTTGCTGCTCTTTCCGATACTCTAGAATCTGAATGAAATCTATTGCTCTCTTTATTATTAAGTGCAAAGTGCTTCAAGGATACTCCGATATGATTCGACTGAACTCCCATTACCAAAGCTGATGCCTGGTTGCCTGCCAATACCGGGTCCTCTGAATAATATTCAAAATTTCTTCCGCATAGCGGGTTTCTATGTATATTGACAGCAGGTGCCAACCAAACAGCAAGATTATTTTCCTTAACCTCTTCTCCTGCTGCCACTCCAACTTTATATGTAATCTCTGGATTCCATGTGCATGCCAATAGTGTAGCTGATGGAAATGCTGTTGTACATACTCCAACTTCGGGAAGTATTCGAAGTCCGGCAGGGCCATCTGCTGTCATGGCATTGGGCACGCCGTACTCCGGCAGATTCCCTATCCCATAGCAATTTGCTACTCCGGTATTAGGCTGTCCTCCTAGTAATTCGGCCAATATCTCATCCGGTAATTTTGACACGAATTCATCCAGTGAGATTCTTCCTTCTGCCACATCTATAAACTTCGGTTTACCATTCTCATCCCATAATTTCTGACGTGGAACAGCTCTATATGCGGGAGCATACCCCACTGTCCCGTCGATTTCTGCAGAGCACTCATTATCACGACTATCATTTTTCGATTTTTCAGCCTGATCATATGTCTCTAATGGTTCAAAACTACCATCCGGTCTCATTCTCTTTTTAAGTTTGTTCGGCTTTAGCTTCTCGCTAAGTCTCTCCACCAGTACATTCTCATCTAGTTCCAGTGCTCCGGCCTCTATTACATCCTCAACCGAATTACCTACATAAATAAAATATTCACCTTGCTCTAGAATATATGACGACTTTGCTACCTTGCCTGCATCATCGTAGGATGCCATATATGTGGCAGGATAGGATATTTCTATTCTTTCTGTTTCTCCAGGAGCCAATTCTCTGGTCTTTTTATATCCGCCCAATGCCATCCGAGACTTACCCAGGATTCCCTGGGGAGCACTATAATACACCTGAATAACTTCTTTTCCCGTATGAGTCCCTATATTGGTAACATCGCAACGTACTATCACATCTCCGATACCATCAATTCTTGTCTCCAGCTCCAGATTATCTATATCAAAATTTGTATATGACAGCCCATATCCAAAAGGATAGTTAACCTTCTCTCGAGCGCCCGGTATTGTTTCGAAATATCTATAACCTACATATATATCTTCTGTATATTCTACATAATCATCAGAAGCGTAGAATCCTTCTGTTGAGGGATAATCCTCTATACGCTTTGCAAAAGTATCTGCCAATTTTCCCGATGGATATCCCATTCCCATCAAAAGCTCAGCCTCTGCCAGCCCGCCTTCCATTCCTCCCTGCCAGGCCAAGAGGCAACTACAGATATTCTGATCATTTTTAATCCACTCTGTATCCACTACTCCGCCTACGTTCAGAACCACAACAACTTTCTCAAAAGCTTTTTTAACCTTACTTACCATTTCGGTCTCTTCGTCAGTGAGATAAAAATCTCCTCTTGGGAACAGAACATCTGCTCTTTCCTGCATCGGTGTGACCCAATCCTCTTTTCGAGAGCTTCTGCACTTTACTCCTTCTATTTTTCTATCCCAGGCCTCCCCTGAAAATCTGCTTATGGAGATAATTGCGATATCAGCATAATTCTTTGCAGTATTTAATATATCATCCGGTAACGTCGGTTCCTCGATCATGCCAGGAGCATTACCATTTGAATATTCCTTTTCTACATAATTTTTATAGAATTTCGCGGTTTCATCATAGACGTTTATCATCTCAGGATATTTTTTAAATCCATCATACAGATTAATACTATGTGACACGGTTACGTCTCCGCTTCCGCCTCCGCCTTTTACATAATCAAAGGTTCCCTTGCCGAAAAGGACCACTCTTGACCCTCTTTTCAGTGGTAATAGGTTCCCATCATTTTTTAAAAGAACCATACCTTCTTTGGCAGCATTCTTCGAAACTTCCAGATGTTCTCTGCTAGCTGTCACTCTCTCCCTGCCCTTATATAATGGAAGATTCGGTTGATAATTTACTCTGTTCCATTTTTGCATGATTTTCACCTCATAAAATACGATCTATTAATTACACTCTGTTATAAAACAATTTATCAAAATAAGGAGCAACGTGGTATTAAAATCACGATGCTCGCTTCCTGTTTCAGATTTTATTATTATTTTTTTTCATCTCTGCCTTATCATTGTACATTCTCTTATCTGCAATCTTTAGTGCAGACCTTATTGAATGAACTCCTATTTCGTTATAATAACATACGCCTACAGCTGCACTCATATTTACAAAGTGATTATAAGAATTCTCTCTTTTTAATTCCCTTTTGAATGCCATCAGAAATTTCTCTGTTTCCTCATTTAATTTGTATTCATCCGAAACTATAACAGCTGTGAATTCGTCTCCGCCGATTCGACCGATAAATCCCCATCCCTTAGATGCATTTAGCAGAACATTGGCAAATGACCTGATATATTCATCACCCTGTTCATGACCTTGCTCATCATTGACTTTTTTAAGTTCATTTAGATCAAACTCTATGACACTGTAGAAATTATTATCCCTGTCTACCTTATCAAAATAATCCTCTGTAGCCTGCCTGTTATTGATCCCCGTAAGTGCATCTGTGTATGCCAGATGTGACATCACATCGATTTTGGCCTTATTTCTCTCAGAGCGGATCGTATCATTAATATAGTCCAGGAAAAGTGAACTGGCAAATATCAGAACTGCGACCTGAAATCCCTTTACCTGATACTGCGCATCTCCGCTTTTATCTACGTACTTGGCGTAATTAAACACGATCAGTTCCCAAAATGCATATATAGTAACTACAAGAGTGCCAATAATAGAATAATAGCTGTTAGTCACTTTTCTCTTAATATCCAATAATCTCGTAGTCAATACATACGCTAACGTAAAAACATCCAATATTTGTCCTAATATAAGGAACGATGGCATATTAACGATCTGTAGTGCCTGAAGTATAAATACCACACCTATAAAGATCATATTAACAATAGCAACAGCTCGAAACAAATATCTTCTTATTGCACGTTTGTTATTGTCATTACCATCTGTGTGATAACATAGAAAAAAGAATGGAGCGGTATACACACACATGTATTCCAGATATACCTTAAACACAAGATCACTTGAAAACAATTCTGTAAGCTCCGATGTACAGAGTATCCAGAATCCTGCTGAAATCGAAAAAAGAGCCATCCATACTAGCTTCGCTATGCTGGATTGTTCCAGCGTTTTGAAAATGGCACTCATAGTACCACAAACCACAAGCACTATTCCAAATAGGACCAGAAAGAATGATATCATAAGAGTCCATATGTTTTCAGCCGCATAATCTATGTAACGGCTCTCCTGATTTACTATAAGCGGAGCCCCAATGGAAGAAAACGCTTGATTCTCTCCTACTCTCATGACAATCTTTATCATCTTGCCCTGATATCCATATGGAAGACAAACACTCAGTGTGCCACTTCCCGTGATTTTGCCCTCGTCATATCTCTTTTTACTATAAGAAAAAAACTCTCTGCCATTTATACTTGCAGAAAAGTCTGTATACCGGATATACATTATCATTGCGGCATTTTGAATCACTTCTTTAGGAAGTTTTCCAACCATTGTTATGGTATCTCCCTTTTTAGCCACCGGGAATTTGAATTTTGAAAGAGTCACATTCTTATATTCATAATTGTTGTATGTGATATTCCATCCAGAGTCTACACGCATCTTTTTTGCACTGTCACTCTTACTCTTCAATTTAGATGTGGCAATCTCTGCGAAAAAAATCGTAAATACACACATCAGAATAGCAATTGCTGCAAACAAGCCGTATTTCACTGGTTTGAACTGAATTCTTTCCTCCCCAACAATCGAATTGCCCTTGAGATATCCACTCATATAAAAAACCTCTATGTTATTTTTTAGGTTATATTTTGGGTTATAATAATTGCAAAAATCAAAACTCTATTCTTGATAAATATTGTAACATGAAAAGGTAAAAAGCATAAACTTTTTTATGCAAGTATTTATTTTTCTGTAACAAATCTTTGATTGTCGACATTAATAAATAGAAATGAACGAAAGGGGGAAGTGCGTGCAGTCCATAAACGAAATCTATCAGCAATATGCACAGACTGTATTTAAGTATCTGATGACACTAACACACAGTGTGGATATAGCAGAAGAGCTGACACAGGAAACGTTTTACCAGGCAACTAAAAGTATTGATCGCTTTGACCAGAGCTGTAAGATAACAACTTGGTTATGCGCGATTGCAAGAAATAATTTTCTAGCTTACCAGCGAAAGCATCCAGCTATGGAAGACTTAGATGCACTGGCTCAAATGGATTTTTCCGTACCCTCCGCCGAACAAGATGTATTTGTAAGCGTTAATCGAATAGAAATAATGAAAATGCTACACGATTGTCCGGAACCTTATCGTGAAATTATCTATATGCGATTGTTTGGAAATCTTTCTTTTCGTGAGATAGGAGATGTCTTTGGTAAGACCGAGAATTGGGCAAGAGTATCATTTTACCGTGGAAAAGAACGCCTTAAAAAGGAGATAGAGGAAAATGAAGAATGAATTATCATGTGAAGTGGTTCAGGACTTATTGCCATCTTATGTGGACTGTCTTACCAGCGATGTAACAAATCAGTCCATTGAAACACATATCCAGAATTGTACGAGCTGCCGTGAAATATTAAATCGAATGAAGCACCCCGAAATATCAGAAATAAAGATGCAAAATCACGATATCGATTTTTTCAAAAAAGTGCGTGCAAAAGCAAGACTTCAAACACTTTTTTTTGCAATTATTACGGTCATTGCATTAATTGCAGCTGTGTTAATAAACGCATTTTTTATAGGAAAAAAAGTAAACAATCCGAGCCTTGTTCAAATCGATGCCACAGTGAAAAATTTCCATATTATGCTTAAGGGAAATCTAACTGATCCCGGAAAAGGTATATCCGCAGTAAAATTTGATAATAAAAATGGAAGCATCCATGTTACCGTTTTGGAAACAAAACGATCTAACTTTAATAAGAATTATTTTAAAGCTGATTATAATAGTAATAATGCTATTTCTCAAGTATGGCTGGGTGATCGGATCCTTTGGGATAACGGAGAAAATATCTCCGATGGTGTATCCCAGTTATACAAAACAAAGCATCCCTATATTGGAAATATGCCTCAAAATGAAGATAGTGCATTGGCTCTTGGCATATGGAAAGCTATAGGAACTTATTCCAATGAGCTTCAGACCAAAGAGGAACCTTATGGTTGGAAACTTATTATGAAACAAGATTATGCATCAATGGAAAAAACGCAGATAGAATCTAAGATGAAGTCATATGCAAGTGCATTAATCTCCGTAATTGATAATCTTGACTATGTTACTTTTGAATATACTGTTGATGGCGAAAAACATTTATTGACATTCACTGAACAGGATGCCGACAAATTGGCAGGGCACTCAGTGAAGAATCTTGCTGAAACACCACGTGGTTTGCAAGAGTTAATGAAAATTCTGAATCTTTCTGCCGGATATCTGTGAGCCTTTTGATCCGCAAATCCAAATACCGGCCTGACCCAAATGATACTTTGACCATATGCATAAGCAGAAAACAAATGGTTTTTAACGTAAAATAGTTATTGCGTTATTAATTTCTAAGTAGTATACTCAAATTAACATATGAGCAATTGCTCATATGTTGTAGCCAACAATATTATTAATTAAATCCGATTATATCGGTAAACGGAGATTCATATGAAAAAAACTTATTCTATCGAAGTAGACTGTGCTAATTGTGCTTCAAAAATGGAGGATGCTGCCAAGAAAACTACCGGTGTGGCTGATTGCAACATCAACTTTATGACTCTTAAGATGAAAGTTGAATTCGAAGAAGGTGCTGATCCCTCTTCCGTTATGGAAAATGTTTTAAAGAACTGCCGCAAGGTTGAATCTGACTGCGAGATTGATTTTTAGAAGAGGCTACTCAAATGAACAAAAAACAGAAGAAAATGCTTACTAAAATCCTTGTGTCTACGGCATTAATGATCCTTCTTCATTTTATGCCAATCACCGGGATTCTTAGATTCATACTATACATGATCCCATACCTAATAATTGGGTATGATGTTTTGATAAAGGCGGGCAAGGGCATAATCAACAGACAGCCCTTTGATGAATGTTTTCTGATGGCTATTGCCACCCTTGGTGCTATTGCCGTTGCTCTGTCCCGTAGTGGAGATTATACCGAAGCTATTGCTGTAATGCTATTTTATCAAACAGGAGAATGGTTTCAGAGCTACGCTGTCGGCAAAAGCCGCAAAAATATTTCCGGTCTTATGGATATCCGTCCTGACTATGCTAATATCGAGTCCAATGGCCATGTTGAAAGAGTAGACCCTGATGGTGTAGAAATAGGTTCGATAATAATTGTCAATCCCGGTGAAAAGATCCCTATAGATGGAATAGTAACCGATGGCAACTCGACTCTAAACACAAGTGCACTAACAGGTGAGAGCCTACCAAGAGATATTGTCAAGGGTGACGATGTAATAAGCGGATGTATCAACATGTCCGGCGTTCTCAAGATTAAAACTACTAAAAAATTCGAAGAATCCACCGCATCAAAGATCCT
>JAKPAB010000324.1 GCA_029779695.1 Bacillota bacterium
AAATTTTCTTTTGGTGCACGTCTAGTAATTAGAACCTTATCATTATCTGTAATAACTCCTGCTGCGACTCTAATTCTTTTCATAACTTACACCTCTTCTATCTCTTCAAAGTTGCTATTTTTACTCTCCAATTTAATATAAAACCTTGCCAAACATGTTAGGTAGCACTCACTCCTTGAACTTATCTGGATATATGCCATAATTAACCACTTTGCTACAATTATATAATACAAAAATTTATTTGTCTATATATTTGTTTATATATTTGTATAAAAAGAAATGCCGCCAATTAAGAAGGTTTTCCTTCCCAACTGGCGGCAATCTTATTACAATCCTATAGATTTACTTCTATCTCTAACCCCGACTTAAACTCAACCACTAGCCTGTCATCATATACAATTGCTTTTTCAACTAGTTTTCTAACCAGTTTATCATCAAACTCCGTTATATCACCGGTTTGCGTGTTAAGAAAGTCAGTCATTTCAGCTATCCGATCCCGCTTATCTTGACGGAGAGCGTTTCTTGAAAGGGTTTCTTGCTTTAAATCCCGTAGTCGGTAAATCTCATTGACAATATTATCGTATGCTTCCTTTGAATTTGCCTTTTGAATCAACTCGGTTTGAAGTTCTTCCAGCCTTTTATCAATATCTGCTGTACTCTCATCCAAATCCTCGCTTAATACGGTTTCAATATTCTTTTTCAGTATAGCCAGAAAAGAGTTTTTTCCGCTGACGGCTATGTTGATGGCTTCTACAATTTTCTCTTTAAGCATATCTTCAAGTATAGTGGAAGCGGTACAAAACAAACCGGTGTTTTCCAATCGGCTAACGCATCTCCATACGATTGATTTCTTTCCTCGGTTATTCCAATGAACCCTGCGGAATATTTCATGACAGTTGCCGCAGAAAACCATCTGTGATAAAGGATGATTATTGCTATAGTTTCTCTTCTTTCCGTTCTTACTTATATGCACACATCTTCTTTTGACAAGCTGTTCCTGAACCTGCATAAAGATTTCACGCGGGATTATAGGCTCATGGCTGTTTTCTACATAGTATTGTGGAACTATACCGTTATTAGGTACCCTTTTCTTCGATAAAAAATCTACAGTATAGGTTTTCTGCAGCAGCGCATCACCGATATATTTTTCATTTCTTAAAATCTTATTGATGGTGCTGGTATGCCATCTGGGAT
>JAKPAB010000329.1 GCA_029779695.1 Bacillota bacterium
GGCAGACCTTATTATTCTAGCAGGAAACATGGCTTATGAATCAATGGGACTTAAAACCTTTGGATTTGCAGGTGGTAGAGAAGATATTTGGCATCCAGAAAAAGATATTTATTGGGGAAGCGAAAAAGAATGGTTAGCGCCAACTGGTAGCGAAGGTAGCCGTTATTCTGGAGAAAGAGATTTAGAAAATCCTTTAGCAGCGGTAATGATGGGATTAATTTATGTAAATCCTGAAGGGGTAGATGGAAACCCAGATCCATTGAAAACTGCTAGAGATATGCGTATTACCTTCAAGAGAATGGCAATGAATGACGAGGAAACTGTAGCACTTACTGCAGGAGGTCATACTGTAGGCAAAGCACACGGAAACGGTGATGCTTCTACATTAGGACCAGATCCAGAAGAAGCAGGTTTAGAAAATCAAGGTTTTGGATGGATTAATCCTAAAGGTGCAGCTGGTAATACGGTAACTTCTGGTATTGAAGGAGCTTGGACTACTCATCCTACAAGATTTGATAATGGTTTCTTTGATTTATTATTCAAGTATGATTGGCAATTAACCAAGAGTCCAGCTGGAGCTTGGCAATATGAACCAGTAAACATTGCTGAAGAAGATAAACCACTAGATGCGCATAATCCTAATGTTCGTAGAAATCCAATGATGACAGATGCAGATATGGCGCTAAAAGTAGACCCTGAGTACAGAAAAATTTCTGAAAAATTCCACCAAGATCCAGCGTATTTCCAAGAAGTATTTGCAAGAGCTTGGTTTAAATTAACTCACAGAGATTTAGGTCCTAAATCTAGATACTTAGGAGCAGATGTTCCTGCAGAAGATTTAATTTGGCAAGACCCAATTCCTAAAGTAGATTACACGCTTTCTGATGCTGAAATCGAAGATTTAAAAACTAGACTTCTAAATTCTGGATTAACGAGAACAGAACTCATCAATACAGCTTGGGATTCTGCGAGAACTTTCCGCGGTTCTGATTTCAGAGGTGGAGCAAATGGTGCTAGAATTAGACTAGAGCCTATGAAAAACTGGGAAGGAAACGAACCGGCAAGATTAGAAAAAGTCTTAAATAAACTTACAGAAATTCAGTCAACTTTAGATAAAAAAGTGAGCATTGCAGATTTAATCGTTCTAGGAGGAAGTGCTGCAGTAGAACAAGCAGCTAAAGATGCAGGTTTTGATGTGAAAGTTCCATTTGCAGCAGGAAGAGGAGATGCTACACAAGAACAAACAGATGTAG
>JAKPAB010000350.1 GCA_029779695.1 Bacillota bacterium
AGAAGAAAGATGATGATCTTACAATAGACCTTGAACGGACTACGGACATCCTATCCAAGCTCGGTCAGGAAAAAAAGAACAGTGGTTTAAATAATCAGTTTATATGCGGGTTCTCGATGGAAACTGAGAACATGGTTGAAAATGCAAGAGGCAAACTAGAGCGAAAAAACATAGATATGATAGTTGCAAATAATGTCAAGGATGACGGTGCAGGATTCGGAACAGATACCAATGTAGTGACTCTAATAGACAGATCAAGCACAACGGAACTACCAATAATGACTAAAAGCGATGTGGCAGATAAACTGCTTAGCGAGATTATTAAAAGAATATAGAAGATTTATTTCTGTAATGAGAAAAGCGAGTGGATTATCCCACTCGCTTTTTTAAACAGATTGTGCGAAAAATATTGTCATTGTGAATAGTTGAGCTACTATTTATACTAACAGCCATTAATGACACTTATCTACTATGATGATGTGATCTGGTTTATTTAAGATTCGAATCCAATACCTTTTGAAAAAACAAGTGAAGTTATGGATATAACCGATATTGACAAGCAATAAAAAATGATAAATTTAAATTGTTGCTATTATCAATAATTGAGTCGCTATTGCTCGACAATATTGTTTTTTTGTTCACAATAAACATATAATACTGTTAATTGATAGGACTAAAAAAATTACTGAAAAGATTAGATTGAATGTAATTGCAGTATTTTACTGAAATTGAGGGAGAAAAATGAGGAAGTTTCTTAGTATTGAAATGATAATAGTATTAACACTTTGCTCATTTACACCTTGTGATGCTTGTGCAAAAGATTTAAAAAATATAAAAAAAGATTATTCTATGAATGAAGTGATTGAATTAAAGGATGATGATGTTACCGTAAGTGAACCAATGAATTATTCAGAGGTTGTTGATAGATGTGCTGAAATAAATAATATTTCTGAAGACAAAATGAAGAAAGTCTTAAAAAAGAATGTTCATGATATTGATTCTGTAAGTAATACTGGAACATATAGGGAACTGAGGGTATCTTTGAATGTTAGCGCAAGCTATAAACCGCAGATTTGCTTTTTTTGCAATACATCTGAGCATGGTAATTATTGGGGAATTACGGATATTTTTTCGATACAAAAGAGGTTTTGTTTCAAAGGTGAAATCCAAAATAATAAATATAAAGAGGGAGAAAGCGTATGAAGAAATGGCGAATTGAAGTTATTGTTGGAATAATATTGATATTGGTATGTCCGTATATACCTAATAGCTACTATAATTTCTTGTTTGATAAAGGTTTTACAGATATTGCACTTTATGGAGTAACACCAACAATAGCGATAGTTGGAGTAATGATTTTTATCATTGGCATTACTGATCGTAACAAGAATATTTAAGGCTAGATTATCTTTAATTACATCTAATCGATTAAATAATATCATCCTAAAATTTATTGGAATTTCGAAACGAGCTGATAAAAATGTATGCAGTAGTTTTTTACAGCAAATTAAGATGAAAATAAATTTTAGGATGATTTTTTGATTAATAAGTTTAATAAAATATTAACCCAGAAGGCTTTATTGTGCTGATGAATCCACTGTGATATAATTTCTCGGATTAAACTTACTATTAAATAACCTATAGAGTAAGGCTAAAGCACTTTATAAAATACCAGTATCAAGCATATCCGTATTAATAGATATGCTGTTAAATAAAATTAGGAGGACATTTTTCTGATGAAAGAACTTGAAAAGACATACGATCCGAAAAATATTGAGGACAGATTATATAAAAAATGGGAGGATAACGGATACTTTCACGCAGAAGTGGATAAGACCAAGAAACCATTTACAATCATGATGCCTCCACCTAATATCACAGGACAGTTGCACATGGGACATGCTCTTGATAATACCATGCAGGACATTCTCACTCGTTATAAGAGAATGCAGGGATATAATGCACTATGGCAGCCTGGAACAGACCACGCTTCTATTGCCACAGAGGTTAAGGTAATAAAGGCACTTAAGGAACAGGGAATAGATAAGAATGACCTGGGTCGTGATGGATTCTTGGAGAAGTGTTGGGAGTGGAGAAAAGAATACGGCGGACGTATCGTAAATCAGCTAAAGAAAATGGGATCATCTGCTGATTGGCAGCGAGAAAGATTCACTATGGACGATGGCTGCTCTGAAGCTGTAAAAGAAGTATTTATTAAATTATATGAAAAAGGACTTATATATAAGGGCTCTAGAATCGTTAACTGGTGCCCTGTTTGTCATACATCTATTTCTGATGCAGAGGTTGAGCATGAGGAGCAGGACGGATTTTTCTGGCACATCAATTATCCGGTTGTAGGGGAGGATGGACGATTCGTAGAGATAGCTACCACCAGACCTGAGACCATGTTCGGTGATACTGCTGTTGCGGTTAATCCTGAAGATGACAGATACAAGGATCTGGTAGGAAAACAGTTGATACTGCCTATGACTGACAGAACGATTCCGGTTATTTCAGATCCATATGTTGATAAAGATTTTGGAACCGGATGTGTCAAGATCACTCCTGCTCATGATCCCAACGATTTTCAGGTTGGACAGCGACATAATCTGGAAGAGATCACGGTTATTGATGACAGTGCAGTTATGAACGAGAAGGCCGGAAAATATGCCGGAATGGATCGTTATGAGTGTAGGAAACAGCTAGTAGAGGATCTCTCTGCAGCAGGACTCTTGGTTAAAATAGAGCCTCATACCCACAATGTCGGTACTCATGACAGATGTGGTACTACGGTAGAGCCTTTGATTAAAAAACAGTGGTTTGTCAAGATGGATGAGCTTATCAAACCGGCTGTAGATGGTGTTAAAAATGGTGAAATAGAGCTTATTCCAAAGAGAATGGAAAAGAATTATTTCAATTGGACAGATAATATCAGAGACTGGTGTATCAGCCGTCAGCTCTGGTGGGGACATAGGATCCCGGCATATTATTGTGAAGATTGTGGTGAGATGGTTGTATCCAAGGATGAGGTACACACATGTCCTAAATGTGGTTCCAAGAATATGGTCCAGGATCCGGATACATTGGATACGTGGTTCTCATCAGCACTGTGGCCCTTCTCTACACTTGGATGGCCAGAGAAAACAGCTGATCTGGACTATTTCTATCCAAATGATGTACTTATAACAGGTTATGACATTATTTTCTTCTGGGTAATCAGAATGGTATTTTCAGGTTACGAGCAGATGGGTAAGGCTCCATTCCATACAGTACTTTTCCATGGATTGGTAAGAGATGATCAGGGACGTAAGATGTCAAAGTCTCTTGGAAATGGTATAGATCCGCTTGAAGTTATTGATAAATATGGTGCTGATGCTCTTAGACTCACGCTTATTACAGGCAATGCACCCGGTAATGATATGCGTTTCTATTTAGACAGAGTCGAGGCTAGCAGGAATTTTGCCAATAAGGTATGGAATGCTTCGAGATTTATAATGATGAATCTGGAAGATTATAACGAAGAGAAACCTCTTGATTCCGAGCTTACAACTACTGACAGATGGATACTTTCCAGGATAAATCGTGTGACAAAGGATGTTACTGAGAATCTGGATAAGTATGAGCTGGGAATCGCTGTATCTAAGGTCCAGGACTTTGTATGGGATGAGTTCTGTGATTGGTATATTGAATTAGTAAAACCTAGAATGTATGACAAGTCAGAGGAGGGTAGAAATTCAAAGAATGCAGCCCTTTGGACTCTTAAGAAGGTCCTGTCACAGGCACTTAAACTGATTCATCCATATATGCCGTTTATAACAGAGGAGATATACTGCACTCTTCATCCGGAAGAGGAAAGTATAATGATCACTGATTGGCCTGTATATGATGAATCTATTGATGATCAGGATGCTGAAAAGGGCATGATCAGGGTAATGGATCTGGTTCGCGAAATTAGAAATGTCAGGACAGAAATGAACGTTCCGCCATCCAAGAAGGCCAAACTTATAGTAGTAAGTGAAGATGCTTCTGTAAGAGATATCTATTCAGATCTGGCAGGGATTTATTCTAATTTGGCAGGGGCATCGGAAGTGTCTGTTCAGTCAGATAACGGAAGTGTTCCGGAAAAGGCTGTATCTGCAGTTATCCCCGATGCAACAGCATATATGCCATTGGATGAACTTGTAGATATGGGAAAAGAATTGGAGAGACTCCAAAAGGAGCAGAAACATTTAGAGGGAGAAGTGAAGAGATCTAATGGTATGCTTAGCAATCAGAAGTTCTTGGACAAGGCTCCAGCTGAAAAAATAGAGGAAGAAAAAGCTAAACTTGTAGATTATGAAAATATGCTTTTAGACGTTAAAAAGCGTATTGCAGAAATGTAATCAGTAATCTCTGGCCTAAATAGTTTAGAAAAGTTTGTTTTTCAATTGAAAATCTGAAATACAGTGACAAAAAGGCAAAAAGAACGTATAATTATAGCCAGTGATATTGCACATTTGATGTCATTAAAATAACGAAAATGTGCGAAAAATTTCGCATTTCGCTTAAACCATGGTGGTAATTATATATCTAGGAGAGATACATTGACTATGAGTGACAGCGCACCTGGAATTAACAAGGTACCTGAAAAGGCACCTGCCAAGGTCAGGATAACTGAAGACAGAATGAAAGCATATGTGATGTTACCGAGATTGTTGCCGGGTGCTACACCTGCTCAATATACGGTGGCTGATATTATTGCGGCTCTTAAGGATAAAAGCGTTATATTCGGAGTGAAACAAGATGAGATCTCCAACCTCATAATCGACCCGATATTTGGACGTGAGTACCTCGTAGCTGAGGGAGTGGAAACCAAAGAAGGTGTCTCAGGCGAGTATGAATTTCTTTTTAGCAATGTTTTCAATAGAAAACCGAAGGAACTTCCGGATGGGTCTGTTGATTACATGAGTATCAAGTCTATTGAGACAATAGCCGAGGGGGACACGATTGCAATCTACCATCCTGCTATTCCAGGTACTGATGGTACCTCTGTCCTTGGCAGAAAGATACAGGCAAAAAGAGTAAGAGATCTACCGCCACTGGCAGGAAAAGGATTTTCCAGATCAGAGGATGGTCGTATATATACTGCAGACATATCAGGTAAGATAGAGAAACAAGGGGATCGTATTACGATATCTCCTGTTTACGAAGTTAAAGGGACTGTAGGTATAGAGGTCGGTGACATCGATTTCGCTGGTGATGTGATCATTCATGGCGGAGTAATAAATGGTGTTACGATTCAAGCAAAGGGTAATATCACCGTAGAAGGTCTGGTAGAGAACTGTATAATGTCTGCTTTTGGAGATATTTTCCTGCTAAAAGGTGTCAAAGGCGGAGAGAAAACAGAGATAAGAGCCGGTGGCAATATAACGGCTGAATATATAGAGTATGCCACGGTTTATGCCGGTGGAGACATCCATGCCGACGTTTTTTTTAAGAGTAATGTTAATTGTAATGGATTTATCAAACTTAATGGCAAGAGATCCAGCGTAATCGGTGGAGCTATGTCGGCAGTAGAGGGAATTACTTGCTTTAATGTAGGCAATCAGATTGGCATCAAGACAGAGATGTATGTCGGTGTATCTGCTGATAGGTTACAGGCTCTTGAGGTCCAGAAGAAGAAGGTCGAGGTACTGGAAAAGCATCTGAAGTCCATAACAGAAGGCCTAAATAAATTTGACGAGATAATAGCAAAGAGCAACAATGAAAAGGCCAAGTTGGATCCTAGGAGGATTCAGCTATTGAGAGCTAAGATTCAGGAAGAAGCTACATGTACTGACGAAAAAGTACGACTTACTGATATGGAGAATATGCTTAGAAGAGGTAGCCATGCAACTATCAAGATAAAACGTAAGATATTTCCGGGGGTGATCATTGGAATAGGTCAGCAGCAGTTGACGACTACAGAACTTCAGGAAAGAGTGAGATATATTGAAGGCATGGAAGGAATAATAACGGATGTGCTTTCACAGGAGGGATTAAATGATTGATTTTGAAAAAGAACTGGAAAATTACAAGGAGAAACCCTTGTTATCAGAAACAGAGAATCACATAAAGAGCAGGGAACTGACAGATCTTGTAGATCTGTTGAAAACGTCGGATTCAAATACAAGTCAAAAGAGAAACAGACGCTGATGTCAGCGGAGATATGATAATGATAAATAAATGCTATTACTGTGGACAGGAAATTACTGAAGGATCTAGTGTATGCCCGTCGTGCAACAGAGATCAGACAGAATATAGAAAATTGGTTTATGAATCGGATTTTCATTATAATACAGGATTGGAAAAGACTCGTGTGCGGGATCTGACAGGTGCTATCCAATCTTTGAGGGAAAGTCTCAGAATAAATAAATACAATACAGAAGCCCGGAATCTGCTCGGGCTTGTTTTTTATGCAAGGGGAAATAATGTCGAGGCCATCAGTGAATGGGTAATCAGTAAAAACCTACAGCCTGAGGACAACAGGGCAGATTTTTATCTCAAGGATGCTCAAAAACCGGGTGAAGTAGACAAGGCTAATCAGGCAGCTGAAAAGTATAATAGGGCTCTTGAACAGTGCAAAACAGGCAATATGGATCTGGCCAAGCTTCAGTTAAAGAGAATGACAGGTCAAGGCAGTTGCGACATGGATGCTTTTTGCTTGCTGACTCTTATATATATAAAAGAAAAAAATTATAACGAGGCCAGAAAACTGATCAAGCTTGCACAGGCAATTGATCTGAATGATACAGCAATCCTAAAATATAAAAAAGAGATCAAGGCTTCAGAAAAAGATAAAAAAAATAAAAAAGCAAAGCCATCGGATCTTGTTAATTTTAACGATGGTAATGACAATGTGATAATGACAAGAGGTGCATTTAGAGATTTTACAGATGGATCTAGAACTGCAATTATCAATATTGTGGTAGGAATCGTACTTGGAGTACTGTTCTGTTATTTCCTAATCATTCCGGGAATTAAACAAAAAGCCAGTAGTGAAGCTACCAATTCCATTGTAAATGCTAATGAGAGCGCTACGACCTCAAAAAATAGTGCTTCCGAACTTCAAAAGCAGGTCGATTCACTAAAGGCTGAGCTGGATAAGTATAATGCCAAGAGTAATACAGTTACTTCTTATGAGCAACTTCTGCAGGCCAATACGGCTGTTGCCGGTGGGGACTTTCCCACAGCCAAGACATTACTTGGATCTGTAAACCCGGATCTTCTATCGGAAAATGCCAAGGCTATGTATGATAACCTTAATGCTGCTATTAATGCAGATACATTAAACAGCTCTTTTGCAGCTGGCAAAGATGCATTTAACAAGAGAGATTATCAGGGAGCAGTTACTCAGTTTCAAGCAGTTGTAGCTCTTCAGCAGGATTTTCAGAATGGTGAAGCTATGTTTAGACTGGCTGAGTCATTTGACAAGCTGGAACAATATGATGATGCTATAACATATTATAACAAGGTATCAGAGATCCTTCCGGATTCATCTATTGCAAGTAAGGCCGCTGCAAGATCCGCTACAGCGCAAAAGAAAAAGGACGCAGCAGCACAGCAGTAGATAATAACTAGATTGGATGATCAGTTAGATGGTTATATCTGATAAGACGGAAGGCAAGATAATATATACAAGAGAAAAAAGAGAACGAGGTGGACTTGATATGACAGACCTAGATAAAAGTGCCATGGAAATTGACTCGAGACCTGGATTCCGCGGAAATAATTTTTTGGTGGATCAGGATAAAGAGAGACAGAAGGAGATGCAGGAAGTTGAAAAACTTCTGATAGCTGATTATAAAAACGGAAGAGATATAGATAAGACGGCTGTTTTCAATCAGCCGGACCCTGAGACTGTTCATGAGATAATCAAAAAACTCCTAAGGATTATTTTCCCGGGATATTATCGAGACAGAGTATTCAGGGGATACAATATCGATTCTAATCTTACTGTATGGATAGAAGATGTTATATATCATCTTCAGAAGCAGATTGCGATCGTACTCAATTATCAGAGAGAGGGAGAGGCACCGGGTACTTTTGTGTGCCAGCCTCAGATAGAACTTAAGGCTTCTGATATAACTATGGAATTTTGCAGGAGTATCCCCAAGATAAGGGAGTATATCGATACTGATCTCCAGGCTACACTGGAGGGAGATCCGGCGGCTCTTAATAAAGACGAAATTGTATTATGCTATCCGGGACTATATACAATTGCTGTTAACAGAGTAGCTCATGAGCTATTTTTGCTTGGAGTTCCGCTTATTCCGAGAATGATGACAGAGTATGCCCATGGAAAAACAGGAATAGATATTCATCCAGGAGCATCTATAGGAAAATATTTCTTCATAGATCATGGAACTGGAATTGTAATTGGATCAACAACTGAGATTGGTGAGCATGTAAAAGTATATCAGGGTGTTACGCTGGGAGCACTTTCTACATCAGGCGGTCAGAGCCTTAGAGGCGTCAAGCGTCATCCTACCATTGAGGATTACGTTACTATATACTCAGGAGCATCTATTCTCGGGGGCCAGACGGTTATAGGGACTCATTCAGTAATAGGAAGTAATGCTTTTATTACCGGCTCTATACCGGATGGAACAAGAGTTTCGATTAAGAACCAGGAACTTCAATTTAAAAAGAAGGCTTCAGGAGAAACATCAATAGAAGCAAAGGATATTAAAACCAGCCCGAATGCAGACTGGTTACGTTAATGCCAAGAAGAAAAGGACAATCAGGATTACTGATTGTCTTTTTCGTTAAATTTACTTTCTGCATTCTGTAGATCTTCCCTGATATCCATCCATAGATTTTTTCTTATGGGGTCACTGTACTGCATAATAAGGGAAGC